>JAEYFY010000061.1 GCA_023454395.1 Pseudomonadota bacterium | reverse complement strand
GTTTTTCTTCTAACAGTTTCTCTACAACACCCGGATCAGCGAGTGTTGAGGTATCCCCGAGGTTAGTTGTGTCGCCAGAGGCAATTTTACGCAAGATACGGCGCATAATTTTCCCTGAGCGTGTTTTAGGTAAGGAATCTGTCCAATGTAGGATATCTGGTGTGGCTATTGGTCCAATTTCTTTACGTACCCAGTTGCGAACTTCAGTATAAAGTTCAGGTGTTGGCTCTTCACCGTGATTTAAAGTGACATAAGCATAGATGGCTTGTCCTTTAATATTGTGAGGAATACCAACTACTGCGGCTTCTGCAATCTTAGGATGTGCAACGAGAGCGGATTCAATCTCTGCTGTTCCTAAGCGATGACCTGAAATATTTAAGACATCATCAACACGTCCGGTTATCCAATAGTCACCATCTTCATCTCGGCGAGCGCCGTCACCAGAGAAATACATCCCTTTAAAGGTTGAAAAGTAGGTTTGTTCAAAACGATCGTGATCACCAAAAAGTGTTCTTGCTTGACCCGGCCAAGAATCAGTAATGACTAAGTTACCTTCACAAGCTCCTTGCTGTACTTCTCCCATATTATCGACAATTGCAGGCTGAACACCGAAGAAAGGACGTGTTGCTGAGCCAGGTTTTAGGATCATAGCACCTGGTAATGGGGTTATCATGAAACCACCGGTTTCTGTTTGCCACCATGTATCAACGATAGGACATTGGCTACGCCCCATCTTCTGATAGAACCATTCCCATGCTTCTGGGTTAATAGGTTCACCTACGGAGCCTAAAATGCGCAGAGAGGTGCGTTGAGTGCCTTCAATCGCTTTATCGCCTTCAGCCATTAATGCACGGATTGCCGTAGGTGCTGTATATAAGATATTGATTTGGTGCTTATCAACAATCTGAGCCATACGGTTAACAGATGGGTAATTAGGAACACCTTCAAACATAACCGTAGTCGCACCATTTGATAGAGGACCATATAGTAAGTAGCTATGCCCTGTTACCCAACCCACATCAGCGGTACACCAATAAATATCACCTTCATGATAATCAAAGGTGTATTTGAAAGTCATTGAAGCATAAACGAGATAACCTCCCGTCGTATGCAGTACGCCTTTGGGTTTGCCTGTTGAACCTGAGGTATACAGAATAAAGAGAGGATCTTCTGCATCCATCACTTCAACATCACACTCAGTGCTGACACCTTGGATGATTTCATCCCACCAAACATCACGCCCTTCAATCCATTGTTCGGTATGCCCTGTTCGACGAAATACCACTACATGATTAATAGGGGGGATATCAGCGTGATTTAAAGCATCATCAACATTTTTCTTTAAAGGAATAGCGCGACCCGCACGTAATCCTTCATCAGCTGTAATCACTAATTTAGCTTTTGAATCAATGATCCTGCCTGCGACAGCTTCAGGAGAGAAACCACCAAAAATAACAGAATGGATAGCCCCAATACGAGTACAAGCGAGCATAGCGACTGCCGCTTCGGGCACCATCGGCATATAAATCGCCACAACATCGCCTTTTTTAATACCTAAATTTTTTAATACATTAGCGAATTGGCAAACATCTTGGTGGAGTTGTCGGTAAGTGATTTTTTTCGACTCATTAGGTGAGTCGCCTTCCCAAATAATGGCGGTTTGATCACCTCGTGTTTTAAGGTGGCGATCAAGACAGTTTTGACTGATATTTAGCTGACCATCTTCAAACCAGCGAATGCGTACATGGCCTGGGTCAAAAGAAGTATTTTTTACCACAGTATATGGCTTTATCCAGTCAATGATTTTCCCTTTATCTGCCCAAAAGGCCTCAGGGTTTTTGATGGATAATTCATAATCTTTTTGGTATTGCTCTTTATTGATCAGGGCGTGTTCTGCAATGCTAGCAGGAATATGATGTTGGTTTATTTTTGTCATAATAGTTCTCCTCACTATTGTTAATACTATGTCAAAAAGTCGTTAACAAAAGAGGGTAAATAAAGATTGTTTCTTTTTTGCGCAGAAGATCACGAATTAATGGAAAGGCTTTTCATGGAATGTTCAATTAGTGCTAAAGCGAGTAGGGCATTATTTATCTACTATTTTCTTGTTTAATAGGATCATCGTTTAATAGAACGCTTTTAAATTAAAATAATATACTGTGAAAATTAATTTAACCGTGCTGGATAAAAAAACCACAAAAATAATATGGATTTGATAATGATTTTCATTAACGTTTTTTCCACTATAATGAAATGAAAAGATAAATCACATGGTGTGATCCAAGATAAAACAGCACTGGAGATTAATATGAGCTATACATTACCTGCACTGCCTTATGCTTATGATGCATTAGAGCCTCACTTTGATGAGCGTACAATGGAAATTCACCATACTAAGCATCATCAAACTTATGTGAATAATACCAACACCGCATTAGAAAAATTACCTGAGCTTGCTGGCTTAGAAATTGATGAGTTAGTTAAAAATCTTCATAAAGTGCCTGCCGATCAACGTACTTTTTTACGTAATAACGCAGGTGGCCATTCTAACCACTCATTATTCTGGAAAGGTCTGAAGCTAGGGACTCAATTACAAGGTTCACTAAAAGATGCGATTGAGCGCGATTTTGGTAGCGTTGATGCCTTTAAAGAGTTATTTGAAAAAGCGGCGGCAAGCCGTTTTGGCTCAGGTTGGGCTTGGCTGGTATTAAAAGACGATGGCAAACTTGCGGTAGTTTCTACTGCAAACCAAGATAGCCCATTAATGGGTGAAGAGTTAGCTGGCGCATCAGGTTACCCAATTGTAGGGTTAGATGTGTGGGAACATGCTTACTACTTGAAATATCAAAATCGCCGCCCTGATTATATTAAAGCGTTCTGGTCAGTCGTTAACTGGGACGAAGCGCAAAAACGTTTTCAGAGCAAAGCATAATTGAGTAGATAGCATCCTTTCTCTTTTATATTTTCAATGCCGACATTTGTCGGCATTGTTTCTTTTGAACACTATCTTTACTATGAGTTATTCTTTTCTGTTTAGGTAGTGAGCTATGCGCTATTTTCCTAGTATTTTTATCGGTAATATCACAACAACATCTAATGGATTTACCAGTGCGATCACCAAAAGGCTGGTGGATGGTCCTATCAAATTGACATCACTGGGATTAGAAGGTGATGAGCAAGCAGAAAAGAGTTTTCACGGTGGTCCTGATCGTGCACTTTGTCACTATCCTAACGAACATTATCTTTATTGGGCTGAGCAATTCCCTCAATTGATGGATTTTTTTCATGCTCCCGCATTTGGTGAAAATATCTCAACAACAGGCATGACGGAAGAGAATGTTTTTATTGGGGATATTTATCAATGGGGAACTGCATTAATTCAAGTTACTCAACCTCGCTCTCCTTGCTACAAACTTAACACAGTGACAGAAGTCAGTAATTTTTCGCAAATTATGCAAGATAGTGGTTATTGTGGTTGGTTATATCGTGTTGTGAGTGCAGGAGAAACAGGGAGTCATCATCCTCTTGTGTTAGTTTCAAGAAACAGTGATGTCTCTGTTAAAGAAGCTATTTCTATTGCTTTTCATATGCCTTTTGATGAAGAGCTTTATCATCGTTTATTAAGTGCGGCAGGATTATCAGCGAGTTGGAGTAAGACTATGCAGTTAAGACTGCAAAATCAAACTATTGAGAGCTTTGATAGACGGCTGTTTAAGAGATAAATAATTATCTAATTGATAATTAACAGTATTATCAATAAAAATTAGCTTGTGGGCTAATTTAACTTCTTTACTAAAAAAACACCTCCCTAAAAATGAACTGGGGTCAGTTCAAAAATAGGCGAGGTGTTTTTTTATGCATTAACGAAAAATTACGGATGTGCAATAAATCCGATTGCGTCATAAACCTTGTCTAAGGTTGCTTGAGCGCGAATTTTGGCTTTATCTGCACCTTCTTTCATAATTTTATTCAATAGTGCTTCATTATCGCGGAAGGCGTGGAAACGTTCTTGAATGTTGGTTAGCATTTCAGATACCGCATCAGCGACAGCACCTTTTAAATGACCGTACATTTTGCCTTCAAATTCAGCTTCTAGTTCAGGAATTGTTTTACCTGTTACACCCGCTAAAATATCCAGTAAGTTAGATACACCGGCTTTGTTTTCAAGATCGTAAATAACACGAGGTGGTTCTTCTGAGTCTGTCATTGCACGTTTGATCTTTTTCGCTGCAGCTTTTGGATCTTCAAGCAATGCGATAACGTTATTACGGTTATCATCAGATTTAGACATTTTTTTAGTCGGATCTTGTAATGCCATCACACGAGCGCCGCCTTTTGGAATAAAAGGATCTGGTACGGTGAATATATCGCCATAAATAGCATTAAAGCGCTGAGCAATATCACGGCTTAATTCAAGATGTTGTTTTTGGTCGATACCAACAGGGACTTGGTTTGTTTGATAGATAAGAATATCTGCCGCCATTAATACAGGATAGTCGAATAGCCCTGCATTGATATTTTCGGCGTGGCGTGCTGATTTATCTTTAAATTGAGTCATTCGGCTCAATTCACCAAAATAGGTATAGCAGTTAAGTGCCCAGCTTAATTGCGCATGTTGTGGAACATGTGACTGAACAAAAATAGTGCTTTTTTCTGGATCAATACCACAAGCAAGATAAAGAGCCAACGTATCTAAGGTTCTTTTTCTAAGCTCTTTTGGATCTTGACGAACTGTAATGGCGTGTTGGTCAACGATACAGTAAATGCAATCATAGTCATCTTGCATTTGTACCCATTGACGTAATGCACCCATGTAGTTACCAATAGTGAGTTCACCAGAAGGCTGTGCACCACTGAATACAATTGGCTTTTGTGCCGTTTTTTCTACTGAAGTCGTCATCTTAATTCTGTTCCACAGTTGTCATTGCGTGATGTCGAGGATTGATAGCAAGTCAGCAAAATTATCGAGTGTATAATCAGGTTTGCTGTCTGCGATAGGAACGCCATAGTTATAGCCATAGGTTAAACCTACGCAAGGGCATTGAGCCTCTTGTGCTGCAATAATATCGTTGCGAGAATCCCCAACAAAAAGGAGTTCTTCCTTTTTAACACCAAATGTACCCATTGTTAAATATAATGGTGCTGGATGTGGTTTTTTTTCTTTGACATCATCTCCGCCAAGCACTAAGGAAAAATACTTATCAATTCCTAGTTGCTGTAATAGTGGTGCAATAAAGGGAGAAGGTTTATTGGTGACGATACCTAATGGAATGTTATGTGAAGCTAATACTTCAAGTGTTTCTTTGACATGTGGGAATAAATCGCTGCCTGTTTTGACCGAAGTTGCATAATGTTCATCAAAAAGGTCACGCATCTCTTTTAATAAGGTTTCTGTGACATCTTCTACGCCAGCGTTATGCAAAGCGCGCGTAAGTAGCATATCAACGCCATTACCCACCCAAATAGTCACATTATGTTTACCAGCAGGTGCAAAACCTTTTGATGTTAATGCGTAATCTGTTGCTTCTGTTAGTCCAACAGCGCTGTCTGTGAGTGTGCCATCAAGATCAAAGGCGATAGCACGAATGCCTTTGAGTTTTTTGTCTGTCATTTCGATACCTTTTCTAATTCACGGCGCATATTGTCAATAACATGCTTATAATCTGGTTGATTGAAAATAGCTGAGCCAGCAACGAACATATCTGCACCTGCTTGGGCAATTTCAGCGATATTATCGACTTTAACACCACCATCAATTTCTAAACGAATGTCATAACCACCATCATCGATCATTTTACGAACTTGGCGTAATTTATCGAGGGTATTAGGAATAAATGATTGACCGCCAAAGCCTGGATTAACAGACATCAGCAGAATAAGATCCAATTTATCCATTACATAATCGAGATAATTTAATGGGGTTGCTGGGTTAAGCACTAAGCCTGCTTTACAACCACAATCTTTTATTAGTTGAATTGTACGGTCAACGTGGTCACTGGCTTCAGCGTGAAATGAGATATAAGTTGCGCCCGCATTTGCAAAATCAGGAATGATACGGTCAACGGGTTTAACCATTAGGTGAACATCAATGGGTGCTGTAATACCGTAGTTGCGCAGCGCCTTACAAATTGGCGCACCAAATGTCAGATTAGGGACATAGTGGTTATCCATCACATCAAAGTGGACAACATCTGCGCCAGCTGCGAGTACTTTTTCAGTATCTTCACCAAGGCGAGCAAAATCAGCGGATAAAATAGAAGGGGCAATCAGAAAATCTTTCATCGCATTCTCCAGACAACACTCCCATTGTCGGGAGGTGTTAACGATTATTTATATAAGGCAAGTAATTCGTTCACTTTGCTACGACCAAGTGTGTTGCTACTGATTGTTCTTCTGACTTTCACACTGTGTAGCTCTTTTGCGTTTACATACCACTCTTTTGTTAACGCAGTCTCATGATTTGATATTAACACGGGTATCTGTCTCTCGTAAGCCAGCA
>JAEYFY010000048.1 GCA_023454395.1 Pseudomonadota bacterium | reverse complement strand
TCAATAGAACGAGGAATAATTCAGGATCAAAAGTGACATGTAAACCAAACTGAGGCCATGCCAATAAAGCCCCTATCACAATCTGTATTAATGGTAACGGAACACGAAAGGGAATTAATTTTGTGATAACTCCCGAAACTGAAACCACCAGTATTAAAATCAAAATAGTAAAGAAAATTTCCATGTTACCCTTACATGCCTATTTTTATCCTGAAAACCTGTCATCTTTCCCTTATAAAAGGAAAACCTACCAAACAATAAAGAAACAAATTATGTAAAATTCGCGCATCATACCTCTTTCTTTATCTATGCTTATTCTAAACAGATCACACACAGACTCTGTGAGAATATTTATAAATTAAGATTAATCGTATCTAACACCGCACATTGCACACAATTTATTACTCTCTATTTATTAACGGCATTAATTATAGAAAGCATACGTTTTTATTTCTCTTTTTCGGTCTAAGCAATGTAATAGAGCGTATAAAAACGTAAAACGTTAAGTAATTAAATAAAAAATAATAGATAAATAACAATAGCGATTAAATTTGAGAGCTAACGCGTAATGCTAATGATTATTCAATTGTTCTTAACATCGACATCATGACAACATCACAATATTTGCCCTCTCTAAAAGCCGCTTTACGGCGTACACCTTCAACTTCAAAACCTAATGTCTTATACAGATGCAAGCCTCTTTCATTGTCTGAATACACTTCTAATTCTAATCGTGTGGCTGCTAACCAATTGAAAGCATAATCAATTGCTGTATTAATAAGTAATTTACCGACACCTTTTCCTGAGTATTCAGCGCCCACACCGATACCAAAACTCACAATGTGGCGACGACGAGGATGATTATCGATTATCAGTGCTAAATGCCCTGCAACTTGACCATCAATGGTTGCAACAAAATTAGGGATATTTTGTTCTGAAAATTCAAGTAATCTTTTTTTCCACATCGTGACTGAAGGATAAGGAAATTGGCAAGTACAAATATATAAATCAGGATGTGTATATAACTGTTGAATTGCTGATGCGTCGTCAGGTTCGCCATGGCGTATTTTTATTTCTTGCATATCTTCTACCAACTATTTAATCACTAGATTTAATTTCGACAATAGCGAATAAAAGTAGAGAAATAAATAGCAAAAAAGCAGAATACAAATATATTCCGCCTTTTGTCTTTAAAACCGATTATTTAAATTAAATTGCCCACTCACCCGCATAAAATGCCACTAGAGCAATAGTAATTAACACTGTGCCAATATTGAGTTTGCGCCATTCCCCTGCAAATACACGACCAATGACCAAACAGCCGAAACCTAACATAATGCCGGTGACGATATTACAGGTTAAAACAATAAATACAGCACACACCATGCCTGACATTGCATCAACAAAATCACTGAAATCTAACTTAGTAACGTTACCTAACATCAATAAACCCACATACATTAGCGCAGGTGCCGTTGCATAAGCGGGAACTAAATAAGAGAGAGGCGATAAGAAAAGGATCAGTAAAAATAGAATACCGACTACTGTTGCAGTTAACCCTGTTTTACCACCAGCAGCCGTTCCTGCGGCTGATTCAACATAAACTGCGGCGGGTGCTGCACCAATAACCCCGGCAAAAATACTACTGACAGAGTCTGAAGTCAGCGCTTTTCCACCATTAATAATTTGCCCGCGTTTATCTAATAAGTTTGCTTGACCCGCAACCGCACGAATAGTCCCTGTGGCATCAAAAATGGCTGTCATCACTAACGCAAGCACACTTGGTAATACTAAAGGCTGTAAGGCGCCTTTAATATCCATTGCAAATAATAAAGAAAGCCCCTCTTCACCTAATTGAGGCATTTTAAAGATGCCTTGATATTTCACATTAGGATCAAAAATAAGACCAATAATCGAAATCGCCACAATCACTAATAGTACGCCACCGGGTACTTTACGTTTTTCTAATCCGAAAATAGCGGCCAATCCTGCAAGTGACATCAGAACAGAAAATGAGGTAAATTTACCCATTGCGACAGGTAAACCATCAAATGGGTTTTTAACCACTAATCCAACACTGTTTGCTGCGATTAAAAGCAGAAAAAGCCCAATCCCTATTCCTGCACCATGTGCGATACCAATTGGAATATTTTTTAAGATCCAAGTGCGAATGCCCGTTAGTGAGAAAACGGTGAATAAACACCCCATTAAAAATACGGCACCTAATGCAACGGGCACAGAGATGTTTTGTCCCAACACCAAGCTAAAAGCGGTAAATGCTGTTAATGAAATAGCACAACCAATTGCCATAGGAAGATTTGCCCACAATCCCATTAGAAGAGAGCCTAATCCCGCGACTAAACAGGTTGCAATAAAAACCGCTGTATGTGGAAAACCGGCTTGCCCTAACATGCTAGGAACAACAATAACGGAATACACCATAGCCAGAAATGTCGTCAAACCCGCGATCATTTCTTTGCGAACAGTTGTGCCGCGTGCTGTAAGTTGAAAATAGCTATCCAGTTTACCTGTGCTTGCTGATTGATTAGCAGACATTACATTCCTCTGACATAAAAACGGTTCACTCTCCAAAAAACGAAAACGATTACGTACCAATTAAAATAACCTCTTATCGAAAAAAAATCTTAAGAGGGAGTCAAAAGCAAACGTTTGGTTTTTCGTGTGGATTGAGTGAGAGAATTTGACGCAAACGATTATCTGGTGCTTTTAGGGTAAGAATCAAGCGAAAAAATACATTTTTAATAAAAATGTCATAAAAAGATAATTTAAAGTTAGAAAAAAAGAAAAAGAGGAAAGCCGTTACCTACTTTCCTCATCATTCTACTTTTGTACAATCATCCAATATCATGTTTATCTCACAGTAGAAAAATAACTTAATGGATTGTTTTTATTGAATTTATATTAAACGACATGATAACTAGGTATATTTATCTATTATTAGTAACTTTAATAAGTTACTTAAATAAATAATACCTCCCGTTCCCAATGTGTGGCGATTAACGATTTGCAGTATTCATTATTTTTTACCTGAAGATAACGTCATCTTCTACTTCTAACGTTAGATGAATAGGTGCAGTTTTAGCAAATAATTTTACGTTTTTCATAAGCACTTCTAGATTATTCTTAATAAGTTTTAAAATAAGTACAATTACGAAAGATAATTACAATCATTTAAAAAAAACAATAAGATAAATTTTTAGTATTTAGAAATCGAGAGAAGGAAGGCTTCCTCTATCGCATTCCTTTCAGCCTAAATGGAATACGATAAAGAAAACATAATATTAAGATGAGCTACTATTAAGTGCTTCAACACCTAGGTTCCAACGATCCATCGTTGATACTAAGAATAAACCTGTCATAGCAACCAACAAGAATGGCAGTGAAGATGAAGAAATTTCTGACATCGCGCCAGCCAGCAAAGGTCCTGATAAATTACCTATTCCCCATAACATCGCAGCCGACGCATTAGCAACCATGAGATCATTGCCTGAAAAATATTGCCCTATTTGTACCAATGCAATGGTGTATATCGCACCCGCTGTTGCACCCAATACCAGCAATAAAGGCCAAATCAAAAATGTATGAGACATCGTGATAGGTAATAATAAGCTTGCTAGTAAAGTCACTACACCACAAATTCGATATAACCGTGTTCTATTCATATGATCCGCAAGCCAGCCAAATGGCATTTGCATAATGGCATCACCCGCTAAAATAGCGCTTATCATCATGGCGGCAATAGCTTCCGTGTGTCCCATACTTAGTCCATAAATAGGAAACATAGAAAGTACGGTTCCATCAAAAAAAGCAAAGAAAATAATGCCACCGCAAATTGCTGGCGCGACTTTAACAAAGCGGATAATAGAAAAATTAGGCTCTTGCGTATCTTTTGGTAATTTATCGCCTGTTTTCTGATCCATCATTAAAAACAAGACAATAGAGATAATATGAATAAAGACACTAATTAAAATAGGTGTCTTATCTGCGACGCCATAAAGCGCAATAATTGAAGGTCCTAATAACTGGCTAATAGTAAATACCGTCGTATATACCGCTAAAATTCGCCCTCGTTTATTATCAGGCGAAAGCTCATTAATCCACGTTTCACCTAAACAAATCATCACACCACTAGCAATCCCGGTGATAAGTCGTAAAGGAAATAACAACTCTAAAGGTAAGCTCCCCATTAATGGTAATAGGCTTATCGCTGAAACAATGGTTGCTAATAGCATGGCAAAGCGTTTGCCAATCCATTGCACAATACGCCGAGCAAAAGGCGAAATAATTAACATCCCAATAGCGGGTGCAGCGGAAATAAGCCCAATGATAGATTCACTAATACCCACTAAATTAAGGCGCAGTGCCACCATAGGAATAGTTAATCCGATAACAATCCCGATAACGCCAATACTTACCGTGATAGTTGTTATCGCAAAAACTTCAGATTGGCGATAATTTTGATGTGACATATTATTTTGTTTCTGTGAATAACAGAAACCTCTGTAATAAAAGGAAGGTGGTTAAATAAAATATTGTTTTATTATAGGGGATAAGAAATAGATAAACATGCTTAAAAAATAATGTTAATTAGAGAAAGATCTCCGTTTGACTCACAAAGATCTTTACCTTTCACAATATTCTCACTTCACCGTCATTTATTCTACAACGCTTAAGAAAAATAACGATAAATAAGCACAGTACCTGATGCCAATACAATGGTGTAAATGACACTCATAAACCGTGCTTTTGACATCCGTAATGTTAAATTGCGCCCTAACCATACACCAGCAAACATAGCCGGTAAGAAAATAACGGCTAACTTAAGAATATCCAATTGCCAATAAATACCTGCAAATAAGAAAATTACCACTCGCGTTAGTGTGCTAAAGCCAATCAAGGTAGTTTGTGTAATGCGAAACTTGTTTTTATCTGCAATTCTACCTGACAAGTAAATTGCATATAAAAAGCCACCACTGCCAAACAATGCACTAAACACACCACCAATTAACCCGAAAGGATAAACCAAGCGTTGAGAAAATTGGCTTTCTTGTTTTTTCCAAAACAAGGCATAAATTGCATAACAGGCAGCAAAGATACCTAAAAGAAGAGAAAGCAAATCAGGTCGTGTGGTTAATAAAATCGTAGCACCAACCAGACTACCAATAATAATCAGCGGAATAAGGTAGCGTATCTCTTTAAAATCAGCCTGTTTACCATCTCTTAAAACATTCACTACAGCAGCACTTAAATCGATTAATGCCAATAAAGGCACTATCATTGAAAGAGGTAAATAAAGAGCTAATACAGGACCTGCAATTAATGCAGAACCAAACCCAGCCATACCGAAAATAACATAAGCAAAGAATAAGGTAAGTAGGCAAATAAAAAGATCAGACCAACTGAGTAAGTCCATCATAGTAAACCTTGAATAATTATCATTTAACGAAGGATATTAGCGTAATTATTAAAAATCGAACAGAGATCGTCACACTATTCACAAAATACAGCAGAAACAGGATCTCATTTTTCCGAATACGGTTAATTAGTGTTATTATCTAGTCGGAATGACACTTTTAAACTAACGATATTTTGAATTGGCAATGAACCCACAACCTCCTAAAAAAACAAATGAATACCTTGGTAATAAAGTCAAACAATTAAGACAGTCTCGAAACTTGTCACTTAATGAGTTATCAAGAAAATCGGGAATATCCAAGGCTGCATTGTCAAAATTAGAATCGGGTGATTCTAATCCTAGAATCGATACCTTAGAGGCTATCGCGATAGCACTTGGCTTTCCGTTAGGGGATTTATTTAGTTTCACACGAGAAGAATATCCTCGTTTAGAACGACATAAGCCTATTGTGGGTGATTATGCCCAAGAGTTTAAATTTCGTATTGGTATCGGCAATATTACTGAAATTTGGCATATCGAAATGAAGCATGGCGCGATCATCAATAGCCCCGCTCACGCAGATGGTACTCAAGAACACATTATGGTCTATTCGGGTAAATTAATGATGCGTTTTGACAATGATGAAACAGTCTTACTCGAAACGGGTGATTTTTACGCCTTTCATGGTAATACCCCTCACTCTTATATTTGTGTTGAAGGGCATTTGCGTGCATCCGTCATTATGTCTAGCCCCAATCAACAGCATTATCATCATCGCCCTTAATATTTTTTTATTCACGATAAAAAATATGGCTTTATTCTTATTAATTATAAATACCGTAATTAAGAATAAAGCCACCGATGGCATAACAATGGCAAGTTAGTTTAAATAACTTTCCATTTGTTCGAAAACACGTAAATCGTCACTGAATCTCACTTCTTTTACGTCTTCAAGCTTTTCTACCTGACTCACCATTTGCATTAGCCGATCATCTTTTTGCACTAATAGCCAAATACGGCTTTTATCGCTATTTTTCATCGGTAAACACAAAATACCATCAACGTTAAAGGCACGGCGAGCAAATAGCCCACAAATATGGGTCATAACACCGGGATGGTTGCGAACAATCAATTCCAGCGCGATAGGTTGTGATTGTTGTGACATAAATTAAGCTCCTATCATCTCAATATTTGCCGCCCCTGGCGGTACCATTGGAAATACTTTTTCATGAATATCAATCATGACATGAATTAAACACGGACCTGGTTTTTCAATTGCTGCTTTTAATGCACTCGCAGGATCTGCTTCCTGATTTAAGTCACAGGTATCTAAACCAAAACCTTGCGCAATACGAATAAAATCTGTTTGATAAGGGTAAGCCGCAGCATAAATACGCT
>JAEYFY010000041.1 GCA_023454395.1 Pseudomonadota bacterium | reverse complement strand
GAGCCAAAAATGTTAAGAACAATGGTTGATGATTTAAAAAATCAATTAGGTTCTGCAATTATTGTGCTTTCTACTATTTCTGATGGTAAAGTGAGCTTAATTGTTGGGGTCACTAAAGATTTAACTGCTAAAGTTAAAGCAGGGGAGCTAATTAGTTTTGTAGCACAGCAAATTGGCGGTAAAGGTGGCGGTCGCCCTGATATGGCTCAAGCTGGTGGTACTGACGTTGAAGCCTTACCTGCAGCTTTGGCAAGTGTTGACGAGTGGGTTGAATCGCATCTGTAAGCGATAGCAACCTGAAAAAAGGCGCTATCCCTGTTGTATAGGGATAACGCCTTATAGAGATATTGATAATCCGTTAAATAATCAATCACTAAATTTATATTTTGTTATGAAGTATGAGTCACTTGTGATAAATAATGATTATACGAATTGACAATGTATGATGGATAATGGCCGGGAAATTCTAGAGACCCGACTCTTGTAAATTTTCAAGGAGCAAAGAATGCTTATTCTAACTCGTCGAGTTGGTGAAACGCTTATGATAGGCGATGATGTGACCGTAACCGTTTTAGGGGTTAAAGGTAATCAGGTACGGATTGGCGTAAACGCACCCAAAGAAGTATCAGTCCATCGTGAAGAGATCTATCAACGAATTCAGGCCGAGAAAACTCAGCCTACTGATAACTACTAAATCAATTCCCATTTTTTAGTCAGTCACAATTCATTCGTAAGCGTCCACACTTTTGCCGGGTTTGGGCGCTTTTCTCTTTATAAGACTTTTGACTCCCTTCTTTGTTCCTATCTTCGTTCTCCTTGAACTGTATTTATTATTGCACTATCCGTTTATTCTGATTGACAGAATTGAAAGTCTTTTTACCTCTAATCATTCGCTTCACAATTATTTGATGAGTGAATGAATTTATTTGCTAAAAGAATAAAATACTTGAATGATTTTTCATCAGCGATATCATTGTGTTTAGAACTTTTTTAGCCAATCTTGATGATAAACGCATCAGTTTGTTTGTGAAGTGTTCAAACAAACGTATATTCGTAAAAAGTTGAGAAAAATTGTTTGACTTCTTAGGCTGAGAAAGTAATATGTGCGCCACACAGAGACGAGATGTTCAGTAAGAACTTCTTCGAGTGGTTCTAAATATGGTGAGATGGCCGAGAGGCTGAAGGCGCTCCCCTGCTAAGGGAGTATGCGGTCAAAAGCTGCATCGAGGGTTCGAATCCCTCTCTCACCGCCATTTAGATTTGCATCCTTAGCTCAGCTGGATAGAGTACTCGGCTACGAACCGAGCGGTCGGAGGTTCGAATCCTCCAGGATGCACCATATTCCAACCCCATGATTAATGTATGGGGTTTTTATTTTGGTGCAAATGGTGAATAATTTGCATTAAAAGCGTAAAGTATTAAAACGGCGCATCCTTAGCTCAGCTGGATAGAGTACTCGGCTACGAACCGAGCGGTCGGAGGTTCGAATCCTCCAGGATGCACCATCTCATTACTCAGATTGCCAATTGCAATTTGAGCAGCTAGAAAAAGTAACTACGATGCATCCTTAGCTCAGCTGGATAGAGTACTCGGCTACGAACCGAGCGGTCGGAGGTTCGAATCCTCCAGGATGCACCATCTTTTGTTAGATGTTTTTCGTTTGTTTAATTATTTCTAGCAAAAACGTCAGACCCGCATCCTTAGCTCAGCTGGATAGAGTACTCGGCTACGAACCGAGCGGTCGGAGGTTCGAATCCTCCAGGATGCACCATCTTAAAAGCCTCGCTTATTGCGGGGCTTTTTGCTTTCTACCATTCTATTATTTTTCATCATATAACGTCTTTTTTTAGCACCAACTAACAATGCTAACATCATCTAATCAGCGACAATTTAGTGACTTTGCGATAAAGTAACTCCTATCTATTTACTAACATCAATCAACGCGGGAGGTCACCTTTGATCCCGGACGTATCAAAAGCGCTTTCTTGGTTGGAAGCACACCCTAAAGTTTTATGTGGCATCCACCGTGGTATAGAGCGTGAAACTTTAAGAGTTACGCCAGAAGGCAATTTAGCATCAACAGAACATCCTATCTCATTAGGTAAATCATTAACTCATAAATGGATCACAACGGACTTTGCTGAGTCTCTATTAGAGTTTATTACACCTGTTGATGACAACATTGCACATACCTTGCATTTTTTAGGTGATTTACATCGCTATACAGCACGTCACTTAGATAATGAACGTATGTGGCCTATGAGTATGCCTTGCTTTATTGAAGCGGAAGATAAGATTACGCTGGCTCAATTTGGCACATCTAATGTTGGGCGTTTTAAAACACTCTATCGTGAAGGGCTTAAAAATCGTTATGGTGCGTTAATGCAAACCATTTCAGGTGTGCATTACAACTTTTCATTGCCTATCGAATTTTGGCAAGCATGGGCAAATGTAAAAGATGAAGAGAGTGGGAAAGAGGCGATTTCTGACGGTTACTTACGTCTTATTCGTAACTATTATCGCTTTGGCTGGATCATTCCATTCTTCTTTGGTGCATCACCGGCAATTTGTGGATCTTTCTTAAAAGGAAGAGAAACAAATCTCCCCTTTGAAAGCACAGCTAAAGGGGCGAAATATTTACCTTATGCAACTTCATTGCGTTTAAGTGATTTAGGGTATACCAATAAATCTCAAAGCGATTTAGATATCACTTTTAATCATCTTGAAACTTATGTCAAAGGGCTGAAAAAAGCGATTCATAAGCCTTCTGAAGAGTTTGCTAAATTAGGCGTTAAGAAAGACGGTAAATATATTCAGTTAAACACCAATGTGTTGCAGATTGAAAATGAGCTTTATGCACCTATTCGTCCTAAACGTGTGGTTAAAGGGGATGAATCACCTTCTGATGCGTTACTACGTGGTGGTATTGAATATATTGAAGTTCGTTCACTTGATATCAATCCATTTACGCCAATTGGTGTTGACGAAACTCAAATTCGCTTCCTTGATTTATTCCTGATCTGGTGTGTATTAGCGGATGCTCCAGAAATGAGTGCCTCTGAATTAGCGTGCTGTCGTTCAAATTGGAATAACGTTATTCTAGAAGGGCGTAAGCCAGGTCAAGTTATTGGAATGGGTTGTGGCGAAAGAAAAGAGCCACTAGCGCAAGTTGGTAAAGCCTTATTTGCTGATTTAGAACGTGTTGCTAATGTTCTTGATTGCTGTTCAGGCACTAAATATATGGAAGTTTGCGTTAAGTTAGAGGAAATGTTCGATAATCCTGAATTAACCTTCTCTGGCAGACTATTAGACAAAATTAAAACGCAAGGTATTGGTGGTTTCGGCTTGTCTTTAGCGGAAGAATATTACCAAGAATTAATTAAAACACCTTATGAAACGTTAACCGATGAAGCTTTTGAACATGAGAGAATTTCATCCATAAAACGTCAAGAAGAGTTAGAAAAGAGTGATACCATTTCTTTTGATGAGTATTTGAAGATCCATGCGGGGACAAACACCGATAACGTGGCTTCCTAAACTTAGATAGAAAAAAGCCACACTAAGATTTGTGTGGCTAAAAAATTCTATAGAGAAATAGGGATGATAACAATTTGCGCGTATTCATTACTAAGACCGAGCTACTTGCAGAAAGTTTCATTTTTTCTTAAAAATATTTAAATTTTTCTTAGGAGGTTTTTTATGCCTTTATTGGATAGCTTTACTGTTGA
>JAEYFY010000034.1 GCA_023454395.1 Pseudomonadota bacterium | reverse complement strand
GCAAATTCAGTGGCTCTACCAGCCCAATGAAATCACTCCCACAGCCCGTTATCAATGCGGAAAATTGCATTATGTGGTCACTGACCATCAAGGCACCCCACGAGAAATCTTTAGCGAAAAAGGGATTATCAGTTGGGCGGGACGGTTAAATACCTGGGGGCAAATGGCGTTTTGGCAATCTCATGATAATTATGCCGATAACGACCCAGAATACACCGAATGTCATTTTCGATTTGCCGGTCAATATGAAGATAAAGAAAGTGGCTTGTATTACAATCGCTTTCGCTACTATGATAAGGACGCAGGGCAATATATTTCGCCAGACCCTATCGGATTATTAGGTGGCTTTAATCCGTATGGGTATGTGCATTGTCCAACGGGTTGGGTAGATCCGTTTGGGTTGGCGGGTGAAGATTGTGATAAGCTAGTTGCTACTCTTAAAAAACCACTTGTAGGGGGACTGAAACCTCATCAAGAAAAGGCACTTCAACGCGGAGTGAATGATGTTTTAAATGGAAAAGGGATTCCTCGTATTGACCCTAAAACAGGACAACAAACAATTTTTACAAATGCAGGAAGGATTGCCCAAAAAAAATGGGCAGGTTCAAAAGAATGGGCAGTATATGAAGGAAATAATGATTTCAGAATCTTAACAAAAGATTTAGGAAATGGGAAAATCCAAATTGGGTTTACTCCTGACCATTATCATAGAATATTTGCTGTAATTACAAAAGAATAGGCATTAAGAGCAATTAACACCGCTATTTAAAATATATTTTTATAAATAAGCCAAGGTAAAATTATGTATTTTATTTTTGACAAAGAAGAAAACCTATTATTTTCTTGTGATGATTACATTGAGTGTCATGATTTTTCAGATTCCGAATTTAAATATTTATTCGCACTAACTGGGGTATCAACTGATAAAGTTGATACTATTTTATCCAAAGATAAAATGTATATTTTAAAAGGAAAAATAAAAGAATTTAATAAAGAATTTAATTTTTGCTTTATCGTTTCAGAGGTTATGAAATTTAATAACACATGGTATATTTATGCTAATATTCTGTTAGATATGTATAAGGTAGGTGCTATATCATTATTAAGATCTCAAAATAGCAATAATAAAGAAAGAATTTGGCTAGATATGATAAAAGAATCAAAAAGAATATATATATCAGCAAGCTATTTAATTAATGGTGTTAAAAAAGAATGTAAAAAAGAGACTGTAGTTATTGAAGGAAAATACATTCATGACTATTACTCATTTTATTGCGAATTTGGATATGCTTTCTTTGGTAAATTTGGTTATATGGGAAATAATCTTGATGCTTTCAATGATTGTCTAATCGAAATTGGACAAAAAAATAAAACCATTAATGTAATATGGAAGGATAGTGAACTCTCTTTTAAAGCTATCGCAAATACGAATCCAGAAGATTTATATAAGACAATTTACCATGATATGGCTATGACCATTGAAGAACACTGTAATCTAATTCTTGAATAAAAAATACCATATTAATCCCCAAAGAATAACCAATGCCAGTGCTAGCCGACTGGCATGA
Source organism: Pseudomonadota bacterium (assembly GCA_023454395.1). GTDB lineage: Bacteria > Pseudomonadota > Gammaproteobacteria > Enterobacterales > Enterobacteriaceae > Proteus > Proteus appendicitidis. The sequence goes on along the minus strand of JAEYFY010000034.1, from coordinate 1,969 downwards.
TTTTATTTCAATGAATAGGCTTCTTTTTTATAAAATGCTAACTTAACTATCGTAATTGCAATTTAATCCAACAACAGTCATTCTTGTTAAAGAATATTATTTCATTCTATATTAGATTTTCAATGTCCCTTTATTCCGTCTTTAAGCTCTCCCTTTAAAGATAAACGTGTTCAGCGTGTGGATTACCTGTGGTCGGGCAACCAGATGGTGCAAGAAACCCCGATTTATGCCGATAACGACCCTGAATACACCGAATGTCATTTTCGGTTTGCCGGACAATATGAAGATAAAGAAAGTGGCTTGTATTACAAACAATCGCTTTCGCTACTATGATTAGGGCACAGGTCAATATATTTCGCCTGACCCTATCGGATTATTAAGTGGCTTTAATCCGTATGGGTATGTGCATTGTCCGACGGGTTGGGTAGATCCGTTTGGGTTGGCGGGTGAGAATTGTGATAAACAGCTTAAGTTATCATCACCAAATCCCGTGCCTAAAAGTATTAGAAATGAATATGAAAAAATTATTCTTGGTGAAGGCACACCAAGAACACATCCTAATTCAAGAATTCAAAAAACTTTAGAAGATAAGAAAGGAAAAACAAATAAATTCTGGATAGGAGCAAAAGAATGGCAAGTTGTTCATACTGGTAAAGGGGTCGATCCTCACCATCGCATTCTCGAGCAGACATTACCAAATGGCCAAAAAGTATATGGATATGTATTAAATCATGACTATGAAAAAGTTTATAAATTCCCAAGCCCTTGGTATCCTGATGGTGGTAAATACCCTGGTCATAAACCAACTAAATAATATTTAATGGAAGCACGATGAATCATAATAAATACCATATACTTATAAACGAAATAGAATTTGCATCAGCATCTAATATTTATTTATTACATTTAAATGATTATGAAACAGATGTTCAAAACTTAATATTAATGAAGTGTAATGATATAGAAATACATAATAGTTTAAAAATAAAAGAAAAAGATATCATTACTATCTCTCACTATATAAACAATAGATGTATTTATGAGTTTGATAGCTATTTATTAGACTATAAATTCGATCTGAATAATCATCAAGAACTTTCATTCATAATAAAAACTACCGATTTACCACCATTAAATATTTCTGCTATTTTAAATGAATGGAGTAATGGAAATGAAGTTCTTTATTGGAAAAATAATAACTGTAAAGAAGCTAAAAAATTATGGTTAACTGCATGTCTATATTGGCAACAAACCTTGCCATTTAGTGAAAATAAAACATTCAATATTTTTATAAATTTAGATAATGTAAATAACCTTCTTGATTTTTTTTGTATGCTTGGAGAAGCTTTTTGGGGAATAAAAGGCTATATTGGTAAGGATTTCTTTGGATTTAATGATTTATTAAATGAATTAACATCTAAAAATGCAGAAGTAAACATCCACATTAAAAATGAGAAAAAATTACAAAATTTTCTAGAAAGAATCAGCCCTATTAATTATAACTACTATGATATTTTCATGAATATTCTAGTAGATAATAATTGTAATATAATGAATGAAGAAAAATAAATCATGAGCTACGTTATCATTATGATAAGACAGGATTAGTTACCGAACAAAGCATTTGGCTGGCTGATGGTATCAAGCATAAGTGCCTTTCTACCACCACTTATCAATACAATGAACGCTTGCAACTTATTCGTGCCACCAATCCTGATTCGGTGGTGGAGTTTTACGACAAAGCCAAGCGGGTTTTGCTAATTCGAGCCATTACACCGCCACTGGCTTATTAGCCTATCAACGTGTAGGACGGGGAACAGAGTCCTTTTTACATTCATTACACGATAATCGCCCTACGCCACCTTTAAGCTCGCCCTTTAAAGATAAACGCGTTCAGCGTGTGGATTACCTGTGGTCGGGCAACCAGATGGTGCAAGAAACCCCGATTTATGCCGATGGCACCCCTGCT
>JAEYFY010000016.1 GCA_023454395.1 Pseudomonadota bacterium | reverse complement strand
CGAGGGAAAGCAGGATCATTCCAGCGTTTTAATACCCACGCGAGATAATGCACCATTCTCATTGCTCTTAGTGGTTCAATTAATGACAATTCACGTAAATCAAAATCTTGGTATTCATAATAAGACTCAAGGATAGTATCTAACTGTATAACCTGCTCTTGCCGTGAGCCATTTAATAACATCCAAAAGTCTTGTACCGCAGGTCCCATTCGGGAATCATCAAAATCAACCATTACAACTTCATCACGCCACAATATATTACCGGGATGGCAATCACCATGTAGCCGTAATATTTGCCATGTAGAGTCCTCTATTCTAGGACGCACATCATGAATAAGTTTATCTATAACCTCTATAAATTGAGGTTTGAGGTTATTAGGAATTAACGAACTACTTTCAAATTCTAATTTTGGCGCTATCAGATATTCTGCAATAGAAACTGTCGGTCGATACTCATAATTCTTTTTTCTGCCTATTTGATGAATGCGCCCTAATGTGCGTCCTACTTCTTCTAGCTGAAATAAATTATCAGTTTCGTATGCTCTTCCCCCTATACTGGGGAATATTGCAAAATAAAAGCCATTATCAGAAAAATGAACTGTCTCACTATTAATAATTAAAGGCGCCGCAACCGATACCTCAGCCTCCTTTAATGCTAAAACAAATTCATGTTCTTCTTTTATCTGTTCATACGACCAACGTTGAGGACGATAAAATTTCACCACATAACGTTGTCTATGCTCATCCATAAATTGAAAAACACGATTTTCATAGCTATTTAATTCCGTTAGCCCTGACTCAGGATAAAAACCGATTTTAACTAACGCGTCCCAAATGTTATCAGGTGAAAGTCCCTGAAAATTAAATGAGGCAGACATTTCCATTTTCTATCCTGAACTTAGTCTTTAATCACACCACGAGCGCGTAAAATAGCGGTTTTAAAATCTTCTTCGTAATCTTTTTTCAGCCCTGGTATCACATCTGTTGGTGCTGAACCACGCATTTTCAGATGGTAAATCAAAATATCATCAGTCAGATCAGATAATTGACCTTTAAAACCCGCTTCATTAGCCAGTTTCTGCAATAATTGAATTAAGTTTAAATCAGAATTTTCTTCCCAAACTGGGTGCAATAATTCCATAACTTCATTAAGACGGTGACATTTCATACAAAAAATCCTTATTATTAATGACAACAACAAAGTACCAATTATTATCCGATAGAAAAAGGAAACCTCTGTCAATATGCGTAAAGATTACGCTTTTTTGATAAAAATTGCTGTCGCTTTACATGAAATCTCATTAAGTCGATATTTTTTATTAGTATATCGTCTTTCCTTGATAAAAATCGTTCGGAAAATTTAGCCAATTTATTCACAAATATTGAATATGAAAATGAAGAATATTACAGGTGGTATACTTGCGGGTGGCCAAGCAACACGAATGGGAGGGGCTGATAAAGGGCTTCAAATTCTACATGGACAGCCTTTATACCGCCATATTGCCCAAAAACTAGCACCACAAGTTGATAGTATACTGATTAGTGCTAACCGAAATTTAGAACAATATCGCCAAAGCCAATATCCTGTTATTACAGATGAAATAGAAGGATTTTCAGGGCCTTTAGCTGGCATGCTAACGTTATTAAAACAAGCTTCAACACCTTGGGTTGCTTTTGTGCCTTGTGACGTTCCCTATTTCCCTCTTAATTTAGTTGAAAAACTCTATGAGCAAAGAGGCGAAGCATTAGCCGTTTATGTTGATGATGGTGAAAGAGAACATCCTACCTTAGCACTGCTAAATCGTCGTATTATTCCTATGCTAGAAGCTTATTTAGCACAAGGTGATCGAAAATTAATGTTGTTTATGAAGCAGATAAATGCACATCCTGTTTTATTCGCGGATCAAGCAAATGCTTTTATTAATTTAAATACCCCTGACGATATTAAAAAAGCCAACAAATTAAAAAAACAGGACTGAAAAATATGGCACAAGTAGATTTACCCCTTTTAGGGATCACGGCGTGGAGTGGAACTGGTAAAACGACACTACTAAAACAGCTTATTCCACAATTACGCAAAAGAGAAATTCGTGTAGGTATGATCAAACATACTCATCATGATATGGATGTAGATAAACCCGGAAAAGACAGCTACGAGCTTAGAAAAGCAGGAGCAGATCAGACATTAGTCGCAAGCCAACAACGTTGGGCATTAATGACAGAAACTCCAGAACTACCAGAATTAGATTTGTATTACCTCGCATCTCGTTTTGATACGAGTAAACTAGATTTAATCTTAGTCGAAGGATTTAAAGGCGAAACCATTCCTAAAATTGCACTTTATCGCCATATCAACGAGCGTGATTTTAATGATTTACTTGATGAGCATGTTATTGCCGTCGCCAGTGATTGTGATTTAAGCGTCGATTTTCCACTACTAGATATCAACGCACCCGAAGCTATTGCAGAATTTATTGCAGATTGGCTGAAGCAGACGAAATAAAGGTCGAAAATCATAAAGCGCCTTATAAAAGCGAGGCGCTTTAGTTTCAATTAAATAGAGGGAATTAAGCAAAAATAATTGCTTGATAAGGCTGAAGAATAAGGTTGCCTTGTACGTTTTCCACTATTGGGCTGTTATGCAAATAAATATCTTTAGCTTTAATGGCCAGTACTTTTTCTTCACCACTAAAATTGCAGTAAATATTGACTGAGTTGCCTTCATAAGTACGTTTAAAAGCAATTACATTTTCGGGGGAAACCAAAGGTGAGAATTCACCATAGACCAAAATATTACTAATTTCTGAATGTCGTCTTAATGCAATTAATTGTTGGTAATAAGCAAAAAGAGAGTGCTTATCTTGCATTTCTTTCTGTGCACTAATATCAACATAGTTAGGGTTAACTTTTAACCATGGTTTACCTGTACTAAACCCCCCATTTATTTCACTACTCCATTGGAAAGGTGTTCTTGAATTATCACGGCTGCGGGCATTAAAATATTCAATCATTTGCTCGTCGCTATAGCCTAATTTATTACCCCATTCATGTAATTTAAAAACATGTAAATCATCATGTTCCTCTAATGTCATAGGGCAATTTGTCATACCAATTTCTTGCCCTTGATAAATAAAAGGCGTTCCTCGTTGAGTTAATAAAAATGTCGCTAACATTTTGGCACTAATAGGATTAATGTCTCCTTTAGGGAGAAATTTATTTAATGAACGAGGTTGATCATGATTTTCTAAATAAGGTGCTCCCCAACCTACTCGTTGAGTATCTAATTGGCTTTTAATAAAGACAGGTTTTAATCTTTCACCAGTGATTGGATTAATGGTGAAGGGCTTTTCATTGCGAATATCTAAATCAGCGATGCTAAAATCAAATACCATAGAGAAATAACCATTCTCACCCACATAAGCACGTAAATCTTTTTCAGGTACATCAATTTCTGCAACCGTCATACTATTTGCAGGCTTAAAAGTATTCTCAGCTAATTCAGTTAAAAACTTATCAATACCCGGTTGATTTAAAACCCAAGGCACTAAAGATGCAGAACCATCATCTTTATCAGGTTCAAATTGATATTCAGATAAGGCTTCAGGAGATTTTTTTAAATTACCAATCGCATCAATGCGAAATCCTGCAACTCCTTTTTTTATCCAGACATTTATCATGTCGATAATATCTTTGCGTAATTGTGGGTTTTCCCAATTTAAGTCCGGCTGTTCAGGGCCAAATGAATTGAAATACCAACGATTAGTTTTTCCAACACGGCTCCAAACAGAGCAATCAAAATAAGTGCGTAAATTATTAGGAGGCGTCGATTTATCCCATTGTTTAAAAATATAATAATCGCTATATGGGCTATTCGGATCTTCAATTGCCGCTTTAAACCATGGATGCTCATCAGAAGAGTGATTTAATACTAAATCTAATAGAATTTTAATATCACGTTTTTTAGCTTCGTAAATAAGTTTATCTAACGCGTTATTATCGCCAAAGAGAGGGTCGACAACAGAATAATCAGCAATATCATAACCATTGTCTTTCATTGGTGATTTAAAAATTGGACATAACCAAATAACGTTTGTACCGAGTGATTGAATATAATCTAATTTCTCCGTGATCCCTGCTAAATCCCCAACACCATCCCCGTTACTATCATAATAGCTCTTGGGATAAATTTGATAGACCACTGCTTCTTTCCACCAAGTATTAGACATATTCACCTCACCAAGGTAATTAACATATATGGAACTGTTCCATAATTTATATAAGATACTATAGGTACTAAAAGAGAGGGGAAGGTAATTAACATACTAAAATGTGAAATAGCTCATACTAAAAAAACACAATTACCTCAATAAAGATGGGTTTGTCATAATCATATTAAGATATATTAGGTCATCAACTAATTAAAAGGAGCAACAGCATATTCAATGGCCGGGATCCGTGATGTCGCAAAAAAAGCCAATGTCGCAGCAAGTACTGTTTCCAGAGCATTAAATAACAGTGGCTATGTGTCTCAAGCGGCACGAGAAAAAATAAAAAAAGCGGTAGAAGAATTAGATTATATTCCAGATACTTGGCTAAGAAATTTATATCAACAAAAAAGTGCGGTTGTTGGTGTCATTATTAACAGCCTTGAATACCCTTATTTTGCGACAGTGACACGTTTTATTGAAAATAAGCTCGCTGAAAATGGCTATAGCATGATGTTATGTGCAACACAAAATAGCAAAGTACGTGAACGTATATTTTTTGATATGCTTAAACGCGGTCAGATTGACGGTATTATTGCAGAATATCTGTTATTGGATGATAGTGAATATCAGCATATTCAAAGACCCGTGGTAACACTAGACCGTCATCTTCGTGATATTCCATTAGTTTGTTCCGATCATCATACGGGTGGCCAATTAGCGGCAGAACACCTTATTCAAAAAGGGTGCCAAAAAATCCTCTATATTGAAGATAATTCAAGTTATTTATCATCAACCCCTTCATATCAAAGCTGTTTAGCTTTTAAAGAAACGCTTATTCAGGCAGGTATTAAACCTATTTCTTGTAAAGTAAATTGGAAAGAAGAAGAGAAAGACTACTTTCATTCTTTTGCAACAAAAATACTCTCTTTGCATTCAGATATTGATGCGATTTTTGCTGCTGATATTCCCGCCATGGCATTATTTAATGAAGCAACAAGGCGAAATATTGCCATTCCAGAACAATTAAAAATTGTTGCTTACGATGGCAGCCCTTGGTTAAACCAAACACTGCGCCAATTAACCTGTATTGAACAACCCTTTGAAAAACTCGCCGAAAAAAGCGTAGAAGTGATTAGTGCATTAATTGAGAATAAAGCAATCACAGATAACGTCTCTGTTATTCCAGTGAAATTTATTCAAGGTGAAAGTAGTTAATTATTGATTCAATTCTTATGACAGTTTTGTGTTGAGATATCGACATAACATGTCGATATCATAAACATGTCACGCCATTATGTTTATAAAAACGCATTTTATCGACATATCACCATAACATATCGATACCATAAAAAAACGCCAAAGAAAGTTGCCCTTCTTTGGCGTTTTATCGCATTATGTTTTACTTCAATATTGAGTAAAGCTTATTGCCTTATTTTGTAGGGCGAACAGCGATAACTTCAATTTCTACACGCCATGCTGGGTTAGCTAATTTAGCAACCTGAAAAGCTGAACGTGCTGGAAGTTTGTTGGTTTTTTCTGCATCAAAGAATTTAGAATAACCTTGCATAAAGCCTTTGAAATCCATAGTCCCATCAGTCTCTTCACCACCGACTAAGAAGACTTGCATTTTCACGATATCATCCATACCTAAATCAAGTTTGTTTAGGTTAGTTTTAATTTGCTCTAACACGTTGATGGTTTGTTCTTCAGTATTACCATAAGAAGCTAATACACCTTCTGGCGCATCTGCTGATTTCTTAGTTGGAACTTTGCCACTTAAGAAAACAAGATTACCACCTGTAACTTCTACAGATTCTGAAATTGGCATACCATTTAATTTATGATGCACAACACCCTCCGCGTTCGCACTTGCTACACCAAAAATGAAAGGTAGGGCAACAAGTAAACTTTTATAGCGCATGGAAACTCCTTAATATGTTTAATTTACAGTAAAACAAGGGGTTATTTACTTCTTAAAACGATCCATACTAAATGGCGTTGGATCAATAACAGGTTTCTTACCCGTAACGATATCGGCAGTCACTTCACCCGCTGCTGGACTTTCGGTCATACCCCATACTGTCGCTGTATTAATAACTAGACCTGGGTATTCTTTGACCTCAGAAATAATAGGTAATTCATCAAATGTTGGACTCACGACCGCACCCCAACGTTCAACAACTTGTGATTTTTCAAATACTGGGAATTCAGCTTTCATTCTTTGGAATACAGCATCCAAGTGCTCAGTATTTTGCGTTGCGGTTGCAACACGATATTGTTCAAACGGTGTTTTTTCATCTAATTTCCAAGATGTTGCCATCTTGAATGAGTTAAATAAATCTTCACCGATAGAGAATTCTAATGGTAGCTCACCACCACCTAATAAGTGCATGAACTTAGGTCCTAACAAGAAGCTATCTTTTACGATAGAGCTTGTGAAAATACGTGGTGCGACAGCATAAGTACCATCAGCTTGCTCACGGAAGTGAATACCGTTTGGTAAATGTACGTTACCACGAGGTGCGCCTGGAACACCTGATACACGTTGTTGTGATAAGTAAACATTCAGCGTTGGAATATCAATGCCCATGTTACCCATAAATAAACGTGACCAAATACCACCAGCTAGAACAACGTGAGATGTTCTAATTGCGCCTTTTTCTGTTACAACATCAGAAATTTTACCACCCGCAGTTTCAATGCCTCTTACCGCGCAGTTGGTATAGATTTTTACGCCAATTTGTTTAGCGTAGCGTGCTAATGCAGGTGTGCCTGTTTCTGGGTCAACAGAGCCTGAGTCTTCTTCAAAAGCGGCAACAGTCCATGGTGTTTGAGCACCAACAAGACGGTTTGATAACTCTTCACCTTTAATAATGCGCGTATTTAATGGTGTATCAAACCCAGCCGTTTCTTTTGCTGTTTTGATCCACGCTTGAGCTTTATCAAGTGCTTTTTCATCAGCAAGGGCTTCTACACGACCTTGTGTACGATAACTGGTATCTGCACCAATTTTCTCGTTCATTCCACGCCATAAGATTTTCCCGTAATGGTGTAATGGGAAAATTTCTGGTGATGTTTGATAACTAATAATTTGGCTGTATGCTCGGCCTGATTGTTCACCGCCAATCTCGCCTTTTTCTAAAATAGTGACACTCATGCCACGTTCTGCAAGGTTGATAGCGGTCATGATACCTTGGATACCACCACCAATAATTACTGCATCAGATTCTTTAGGCAGCGCACCCTCTGTACCTTCGACAAATGATACTCTAGATTTAGCTTCAACGAATTTACCATCACGGCGAACCATTGGAACTAACGCAGCACCACCGGCTAAAACACCCGCAGCACCAACACCTAAAAGCAGCTTTCTCCTTGAAATTTTCATCTTCTACCTCAGTAATGGATTTATCACTTATATTTATAATGTTATTCATTTATTTCTTTAAAACTGAATAATACCATAGTTCATTATATTGTTAATAATTATAATTATTTGTTAACCATTTCTTAGAATAACAATATCCATAGATACAATGTGGTTACTTTAACCATTTTTTTTCATAGAAATTCATCACTTAATAAAGTGAAGATGAAAATTTTTTATTTATTATTCATTGATAAACAAGAAAATAATAAGAAAGGGATAAATTTTTAACTGAAAAAGTAATTGTTTAAAAAATTAACATTTTGATACAAATAACAAGGAGGGGATGTAAAATATTGTTTACAAAACAAGCAAAATCTATCGCACAATTGCATAAAATAAAAAGATGATCCTGACTAGGTAATAGCCTTATTTTCACAAAATAAGTAATCTCACTTAATCACTAGTTTATGGGTCAGTAAGTAGACAAATGTACTTTTAGGAAAATACATAGAAAAGAGGATGTATGAGTTAGAAATAACGCTGGAGTCAGTACAAATTTGCAATAAAAAAAGCCAGAGGGTTAACTCTAGCTTTTCACGTAATAATAAAAATAAACTATATAAATGAAAATAGCTTATCTCATCGTCACAAATTCTTCTGCTGCAGTTGGGTGGATTGCCACAGTATCATCAAAGTCTTTTTTCGTTGCGCCCATTTTCAGTGCCACAGCGAAACCTTGTAGCATTTCATCCATACCAAATCCAATACCATGAATACCCACAATTTTTTCGTCTGCACCAACACAAACCAGCTTCATACGACATGGTTGACGATGACGCGTCACAGCACTATACATTGCAGTGAAAGACGATTTGTACACTTTGACTTGGTCTGCACCATATTGCTCAACCGCTTGAGGCTCTGTTAAACCAACAGTACCAATAGCAGGATGGCTAAATACCACCGTTGGGATATTTGAATAGTCTAAATGCTCGTTAGGTTTGTTGTTAAATAAACGCTCTGACAAACGACGCCCTGCGGCAACAGCAACCGGTGTTAATTCAACAGCCCCAGTATTATCGCCAACAGCATAAATTCCTTTTACATTGGTATTTTGGAATTTATCGACTTTGATATAGCCTTTTTCATTTAACTCAACACCCGTTGCCGCCAGATTCAGGTTATCTGTTGCAGGTTCACGACCAATTGCCCAGATTAAGGTATCAACTGTTTGCTCTGTGCCGTTTTCCAGTTGTAGCGTTAAACTTCCGTCTGCATTCTTAATCACAGCTTTAGGAATAGCGTGTGTATGTAATTTAGGTCCTTCGGTTTCCATCACTTCTAACAGTGTTTCAACGATTAATGGATCAAAATTACGCAGTGGTGCATGTTTACGAACAAATAGATGTGTTTCGCTACCTAAAGCATTTAACACTCCAGCAAGTTCAACAGCGATATAACCAGCGCCAACAACAGCAACACGTTTTGGTAAAGCTTTTAATTCAAAGAAGCCATCAGAATTAATACCATACTCAGCACCTGGAATATTAGGTTGAACAGGACGACCGCCTGTTGCAATCAGAATATTATCAGCGGTGATTTTTTCACCATTGACTTCAATAGTATTAGCATCAACAAAACGAGCAAACCCTTGGATAACATCAACTTTATTATTACCTAAGACACGGTCATAAGATTGATGAATACGGTCAATATAAGCAGAACGACTACTAATTAGTGTATCCCAATCAAAACGGTTCACTGTGGTATCAAAACCATAATCAGGGCCGTATTGATGAATAGCTTCAGCAATTTGCGCTGCATGCCACATCACTTTTTTAGGTACACAACCCACGTTAACACAAGTGCCACCTAATGCTTTCGCTTCAA
>JAEYFY010000008.1 GCA_023454395.1 Pseudomonadota bacterium | reverse complement strand
CCGCATAAAGATTATTTAAATCATCAAGGCATTGCCAAAGTAACAGTAACTGGCGTAGTGAAATTTTACCTTGTAACTCAAACTTTTTGATAGTTGAAGCAGGAACTGTACTACGCTCGGCAAGTTGCTCGCGTGACCATTTTTCTTTTTCACGCAACTTTCGTAAATGAGAGGCAAAGGCTCGACTAACATCGAGATCAGTAAGTAATGAGAGTTTCATTTATTAGCCTAAAATAGATACTATAATGTCCAATCATAGCAAAAAATAGCTATTTTGGACATTATAGTATCTATTTTATTTAAGGGGCGAGTAAGCAGTTTAGCTTAGATTGTCATTAATTTTGATCTGTAGAATACTGTTTTTCTGCCACGGGCTGTTGGTTTTCATCTAAGTAATAATGAACTCCTGCCACAATATCATCTTCACCTTCATAGAAGATTTTAAAGCGAGTACGATTGCCGTCATGATAAGCAATTACTGCACTGCCGCCTTTTCCTAGGCAGAACTGATGGAGGCTACCTGTTGATATACAAATACTGTTATCGCCAGATACCGTGACTTTACAGTTATCGCCTGTGTTGATTGCTACAGCGTTTTTTCCAGTAACATTGATTTGTGCTAAATCACCAGTGTTGGTGATTTTTGCTCGATCTTGAGAGGCAGTAATGAAATTACGCATACCACTGTTTGCGATATGAACGCCATTGCCTGAGGCATAAATTTTGACATCATTGCCACTATTACAAATGCGGGATCGTCCTCCTAAGCTGCCAATACGGCATTGATTACCCGTATTACATACCTTTCCTGCAAAACCAGTATTTATCAATTGATTGCTATAACCTGTGTTGGCAATGCTATTTTCATCGCCAGAAAAAGCCACCATATTATTACTTCCACATAATGCCAGATCGGTGCTTAATTGCTGACTTTTTAAGACTAATTGGTGCCATTCAGTCGCAAATTGAATATTTTCAGATGTTGGCAACGTGCTGTGATATGGCTGGCGTTGTAATGTCACACCTTGTTGTTGTTCATTGCCGAGCAGGAACAAGATGTTTTCCATAACTTCTTGTTCCTGTTTGGCAAAGGATGCTTCACTAAAATGACGTAAATAAATATATTGAATAAAGCTTTCTATCCACTGTGTACGATGCTGTTTTATTAACTCGCTATGGATAGCACTGTAAGTACCTCCATCAGGAAAATAACGCAAAAACCAACGATAAAGCGAAGTTGAGACATGCAGTTGCCGTAAGTCTTCTTTTGTTAATCTAATATTTTCCTTTGAAGGGACCGACATATAAGCTCCTTAATCCATGTATTAATTAGTGTCTATGGTAACCGTCAACCATACTGCGAAAAGTTTGGAATGGTGTTTTTCCTGTTGTACACAGATAAAGGTGACCAATGATAAAAAAGACACTGCATATAGCTAATATTTGGTGTGCGATTAATAACCATGCTTTAAACATCACGGCATCAGCAGGAATAAATGCTGGGTTTTGCAGTAAAACACCTGTTATTAAAAGTAATGGAACTAATGCATACATCACCCCTAAATAAGCCATTTGTTGCAGTGGATTAAACTTAACATTGGGTGTTGCTGGGAAGGGGTGATCTTCTCCTTTGATAATACCGTAGAGATAAAAACGCGTTTGCATAAAGGCGCGGTGAAACCAGTTTTTTCCATCAATACGGTAAAACTTACCATTGCCACCAACCAGATTAATAAGGACAAAGGATAACCAGCACACTAAGAGCAGATAACCACAGATTTCATGCACGCTAACTAATAACGCAGTATCGTGGGCAGAAAGTAGGGCGAAATGGTTAATGCCACCACTAAGCAGCAACAGAATAAATAAAGAGGCATTACTCCAGTGCCATAAACGCACGGCTTTAGAGTAAAGATAGAGCTTTTCTTCTTTATGCGACTCACCGTGTGGTGTGGCAAAGCGATAACGTAAAAAACCATGAAGTGCGAGCACCAGTAGCATGCCAATAAATAATACACCTGCGACAATTAGCCAGAGGGGCAAATAGTCAGGCGTATAGATTAAAACATACTCTTTTAGTGCGGCTTGGAATTGAGCACTGTCTGGCATTGTATTGACGATACTCATACTTTACCCTCCTCTTGAGCATGAGGCCCTACACGGCGATAGAGATGTGGTTTTCCTACACCATCAAGTTGATAAATATAGTAATCGTGTGTTTTGAGCCATTCTTGAATTTGAGGGCTGTCTTCTCTGCCAAATAACAAGGCATTTTGTGGACAAGCGCTCACACAAATTGGTGGGAAACCTTTTTGTAATCGAGACTCAAGACAAAAATCACATTTATCAGCGACATGTGTCACAGGGTTAAGATAACGAACTTGGTATGGGCATGCCGATATACAATAGCTACAACCAATGCATTTCTCTTTATTAACACGAACAATGCCATTGGTTTCATCACGCCAAGAAGCACCCGTAGGACAAACCGAGATACAAGGGGCATCTTCACATTGTTGGCAAGAGTGTCTAAAGAAATGGTATTTATCGTTATCTTCTTTGAGGCTTAATGGAATATGAGCAATGTCCATTCGAGCCATTCCATTGGGTACTTTATTTAATCGACGACATGCAGTGGCACAGATATTACAGCCATTACAGAGCGTCTCATCGTGGATCATGGCATAGCGGATAGGTTTTTTTTCTGCAGTTGCTGCAAGCGCACTTCCTAGTG
>JAEYFY010000454.1 GCA_023454395.1 Pseudomonadota bacterium | reverse complement strand
GGGTTAGTTGCAGGATCACCACCACCTAAACGTGCTGCTGTAACTAATTCACGGATGATTTTAGTGAAAATTTTACCGCGTTTCGCATCTTGCGCTGCTTTACGGTGTTTTGTATTGGCCCATTTACTATGACCTGCCATGAAATATCTCCAAACGTGGTCTAATCATTAAATAACAAATTCTTCAATCGCTTGCTGATTACTGGCGGATTTTGTTAATTTTGCCGCCAGTTTCGCGTCTAACCATTGGTATTGCGAATGCTCAGTTAGCACAATATCTCGCTCTGCGGGTAGTGCTAACGTAAACCAATGTTCCTGACAATGAGTAACATCTGGTGCATAACGATGCCGAAAATGTGCAAAAATTTCAAAAAGAATTGAGCGATAACAATCCACCAGCTCCAGATTTTCTTTTATGATATCAATTCCAACTTCTTCTTGCACTTCACGCAACGCCGTTTGAAAAGGCGTTTCACCCTCTTCTAAACTGCCTGTCACAGATTGCCAGAAATCAGGATCATCTCGACGCTTTAGCATAAGCACCCGTTTGGTCTCTTTTGCATAAATAACAACTAAAACGGATACCGGGCGCTTATATTTCATCATTTACTCTTTATCTTCGCTAACTTCTTTTTGAGTTACCGCAATCGCTAACTCTTTTAAAGAATCTTCATTAGCAAAGCTTGGTGCATTAGTCATTAAACACGCAGCAGCTGTTGTTTTAGGGAAAGCAATAACATCACGGATGTTATCAGTACCTGTTAACAACATCACTAAACGGTCTAAACCAAATGCTAAACCTGCATGTGGTGGAGTACCAAATTTAAGTGCATCTAATAAGAAACCAAATTTCTCTTGTTGCTCATTCGGTGTAATACCTAAAATGCTAAATACTGCTTGTTGCATTTCATTACGGTGAATACGCACCGAGCCACCGCCCACTTCATAACCATTAATAACCATATCATAAGCATTTGCCACAGCACCTACTGGGTGTGCAGTCAATTCAGCTGGTGATAAGTCTTTTGGTGAAGTAAATGGATGGTGCATCGCACTTAAGCTACCGGTTTCTTCATCTTCTTCGAACATTGGGAAGTCGATGACCCACAATGGTTTCCATGCATTTAAATCAGTCAGTTCAAGATCACGACCTACTTTTAGACGCAGAGCGCCCATCGCATCACTCATTGTGCCTTTACGACCCGCACCAAAGAAGATTAAATCGCCATCTGTTGCACCGGTTGTTTCCAAAATAGCGTTAACAACATCGTTAGTCAGGAATTTAGCGATAGGGCTTTGTACACCTTCAATGCCTTTCGCGCTTTCGTTGACTTTCATCCACGCAAGACCTTTAGCGCCGTAAATACCAACAAACTGTGTATATTCGTCAATATTTTTACGGGTTAATGCTGCACCACCCGGTACACGCAATGCGATAACACGACATTTTTCATCGTTGGCAGCTTGTGCAAATACGCTGAACTCAACATCTTTGACTAAATCAGCGATGTCTTTAAGTTCCATTGGGTTACGTAAATCTGGTTTGTCTGAACCATAACGACGCATTGCTTCAGCAAAAGTCATTACTGGGAACGCACCTAAATCAACATTAAGAATATCTAACCATAATGCATGGATCATACGCTCCATCACTTCGCGCACTTGGTCTGCACTCATGAAAGAGGTTTCAACATCGATCTGGGTAAATTCAGGCTGACGGTCAGCACGTAAGTCTTCATCGCGGAAGCATTTTACGATTTGATAGTAACGATCAAAGCCAGACATCATTAACAGCTGTTTAAAAAGCTGTGGTGATTGAGGTAATGCGTAGAATTTACCTTTATGTACACGACTTGGCACTAAATAGTCACGCGCACCTTCTGGTGTCGCTTTAGTCAGCATAGGGGTTTCAACATCAAGGAAACCTTCACCATCCATAAAACGGCGAACAAAGCTTGTGATTTTAGCACGGGTTTTTAAGCGATCTGACATTTCAGGGCGACGCAGGTCTAAATAACGATATGTTAAACGACGCTCTTCAGTATTTGTTTGATTGCTATCTAACGGTAATGGCTCTGAACGGTTAAATATAGACAGAGATTCTGCCGCTAACTCAATTTCACCTGTTGCCATATTTTTATTAACTTGGCTATCAGGACGAGCGCGTACTGTTCCTGTGACTTGAATACAAAATTCATTACGCAGTTCTGAAGCCTGAGAAAATGCCTCTTTCTGCTCTGGGTCAAAGAAGACTTGAACAATACCTTCGCGATCTCGCATATCAATAAAGATAAGTCCACCTAAGTCACGGCGACGGTTAACCCAACCACAAAGAGTCACTTTTTGGCCCACATGGGCGCTATTCAACTGCCCACAATAATTAGTACGCATACAATATCCTTTTACTCAGCTTGTTGTGCTTTCTGCTGCGGAAATTTTGGCAATAGTCTTTTTCGAGTAGTGTCAAAAAAAAGGCAGACATTATAACGAAAATTCTTCCTGGAGATAAGAGTATAGACCTAGTTTATATGATACATCTTTTCAAGGATTTGCTAATCCCCAAACAATTAATTAATAATAATTATTTATAGCGACAGAAGTCGCTTTGAGGTTTATCATTAAATTCGCCGTTTTTTGGCTTTGGCAATGGAGAAAAGATGGTTAGCTCGCTTTACATCGTACTGGGCGCACTATTATTGATTAAATTGTCCCTCAATGTCGTAAAACTCAGAACACAATATCGGGTTGCTTATGGCGATGGTGGCTTTTATGAATTACAAACAGCCATCCGTGTTCATGGCAATGCGGTAGAATATATTCCAATTTCCATGATCTTATTACTAGTCATGGAAATGAATGGTGCTTTTGTTTGGATGGTACACATCTGTGGCTCAATTTTAATCGCTGGTCGCTTTTTACACTCTTATGGATTAAAACACCGTGAACTTCGCTGGCGTCGTTCAGGCATGGCAGCCACTTACTTATCAATGGTATTGATGATCATTGCTAATATTTATTTCCTTCCTTGGATACAAATCTTTTCCTTTTATTACTAAGTCCTCGCGGGAATAACATGATCATCCATGATCAAAACCGACATCCTTGCTGTTGTGTCTAATAACGGCAAGGTATCAGAAAGGTTTATTTATTTTTTCCAATTTCTTTCTAAATAATGCAACTTTGTGAGCACCGTCGCTTCTGGTAGAATGCTTGCTTCTTTTATTCCTTAAACCTATTTTAGTTATGTCGAATTCAAAATCATCACAACAAGACAGCTTATTTGCGACACCTATTGCTAACCTTGGTGACTGGCGCTTTGATGAAAAAGTCGCTGAAGTGTTTCCTGATATGATAAAACGCTCAGTACC
>JAEYFY010000434.1 GCA_023454395.1 Pseudomonadota bacterium | reverse complement strand
CTCTTTCTGCACAGGCAACGACCTCGCTGACTGGTGCTGGCGCAACGTTCCCTGCCCCAGTTTATGCTAAATGGGCAGATTCCTATCAGAAAGAAACGGGTAACAAAATTAACTACCAAGGCATTGGTTCCTCTGGTGGTGTTAAACAAATCATTGCAAATACTGTTGATTTTGGTGCTTCAGATGCGCCATTAGCAGACGACAAATTACAAGCTGACGGTTTATTCCAATTTCCTACCGTCATTGGTGGCGTTGTTATGGCAGTAAATATTCCTGGAATCAAATCAGGTGAACTGACCTTAGATGGCGACACTATCGGTAATATCTATCTAGGCAAGATCCAAAAATGGAACGATCCTGCCATCACTAAGCTCAATCCGGGCGTAAAATTACCAGACCAAAATATTGCGGTTATTCGCCGTGCTGACGGTTCAGGTACATCATTCGTTTTCACTAGCTACTTATCAAAAGTAAATAGTGCATGGAAAGATGAAGTAGGCGCAGGCTCTACCGTAAAATGGCCGACAGGATTAGGTGGAAAAGGGAATGATGGTATCGCGGCATTCGTTCAACGTGTACCAGGTTCAATTGGTTATGTTGAATATGCTTACGCGAAACAAAACAACCTTGCTTATACTAAATTAGTCACCGCTGACGGCGAAGCAATCGCACCAACCGCTGACAGCTTTAGTGCCGCAGCAAGAAAAATTGATTGGAGCAAAAGCTTTGCACAAGACCTGACTAACCAGAAAGGTGAAAATGCATGGCCGATTACTTCAACTACCTTCATCTTAGTGCATCAAACACAAAAAGATGCCGTAAAAGGTAAAGAAGTACTGAATTTCTTCAACTGGGCTTACGACAAAGGTAATCAGGAAGCGAAAAACCTAGATTACGCGGTATTACCTACCGAAGTTGTAGAACAAATTCGTGCTGCATGGAAAACAAGTATCAAAGACAGTAATGGTAAACCGATTTACTAATAAAACGGTAATCATTAAGAGATAAGTTAACGTTCACCCCCTGCTAAAACAGGGGGTAATAAATTAAAAGAGGCTTTATGGCCGAGCACACAACGGTAATAAAGGCCCCTAGTAAACGAGGGGACGTTATTTTCAGCGCACTGGTTCGTCTAGCTGCGTTGATTACGCTTTTGCTTTTAACAGGTATCATTGTTTCACTGATTTTCGCCTCATGGCCAAGTATTCAACAATTCGGCCTTTCATTCTTATGGTCGAAAGAGTGGGATCCTCCTGCTCAGGAATTTGGCGCACTAGTACCGATTTACGGCACCATTGTGACCTCAGTCATCGCACTGATCATTGCTGTTCCTGTCAGTTTTGGTATCGCTCTGTTCTTAACTGAATTAGCCCCTAATTGGTTAAAACGCCCGTTAGGTATCGCTATTGAGTTACTCGCCGCGATTCCCAGCATTGTTTATGGTATGTGGGGGCTATTTGTCTTTGCACCACTCTTTGCAACCTATTTCCAAGAGCCTGTAGGCAATGTGATGTCTTCCATTCCTATCGTTGGCGAGCTTTTCTCTGGCCCTGCTTTTGGTATTGGTATTCTGGCGGCAGGGGTTATCCTCGCTATCATGATCATTCCTTATATCGCTTCTGTCATGCGTGATGTGTTTGAACAAACGCCTGTCATGATGAAAGAGTCTGCCTACGGTATTGGCTGTACAACATGGGAAGTGATTTGGAATATCGTTCTGCCTTATACCCGTAATGGTGTTATCGGCGGTGTTATGCTGGGATTAGGTCGCGCCTTAGGTGAAACCATGGCGGTAACCTTTATCATCGGTAATACCTACCAATTAGATTCCGCATCACTGTTTATGCCAGGAAACAGTATTACCTCTGCATTAGCCAATGAATTTGCGGAAGCCGAAACAGGGTTACATACTGCGGCATTGATGGAATTAGGGCTTATCTTGTTTGTCATCACCTTTATCGTCCTTGCGATTTCTAAGTTTATGACATTACGTTTATCAAAAAATGAAGGAGCGCGCTGATATGTCAAAAACATCCTCTTCTTCATTACAAGTTCAAACAGAAAGCGAACTGCGTATACGCCATAAACGCCAGCTTTGGCGTCGTCAAAAAAACCGTATCGCACTGTTTTTATCTGTCTCTACTATGGCATTTGGTCTTTTCTGGTTAACGTGGATTTTATTCTCTACGTTCACCAAAGGCTTTGATGGCATGTCACTGGCACTGTTTACTGAAATGACACCACCACCAAATACTGATGGTGGTGGATTAGCGAATGCCATTGTCGGTAGTGGATTACTGATTTTATGGGCAACGGTGATTGGAACGCCGTTAGGTATTCTTGCTGGAATTTATCTTGCGGAATATGGTCGTCGTTCATGGCTTGCTGAAACTACACGTTTTATTAATGATATTTTGCTGTCAGCGCCATCAATCGTTGTCGGGCTGTTTGTCTACACCATTGTTGTTGCACAGATGCAGCACTTTTCAGGATGGGCGGGAATTATCGCATTAGCGCTACTGCAAATTCCTATCGTTATTCGTACTACTGAAAATATGTTGAAGTTAGTTCCTGATAGCTTACGCGAAGCTGCTTACGCATTAGGAACACCAAAGTGGAAGATGATCTCTAAAATCACCTTAAAAGCCTCGGTATCAGGCATTATCACGGGTGTTTTATTAGCGATTGCACGTATTGCAGGTGAAACTGCACCACTGCTATTTACTTCACTATCAAATCAATTCTGGAGCACAGACTTAAACGAACCGATAGCTAACTTACCTGTGACTATCTTTAAGTTCGCCATGAGTCCTTTTGCACAATGGCAAGAGCTTGCTTGGGCTGGCGTATTACTTATCACCCTCTGTGTTCTATTTATCAATATTATCGCGCGCGTGCTGTTTGCTAAACGCAAGCACGGTTAACGCAGAAAGTTAAGCAAGAGAGACGTTGAATGATTATGGCTAATGATAACGCAGGAAATAAAATTCAAGTTCGCGATTTGAACTTCTACTACGGTAAATTTCATGCGCTGAAAAATATCTCTTTAGATATTGCCAAAAATAAGGTGACGGCATTTATCGGCCCTTCTGGCTGTGGTAAATCGACCTTACTACGTACTTTTAATAAAATGTATGAGCTTTATGGCGAACAACGCGCAGAAGGCGAAATTTTACTAGATGGCAATAATATCCTGACAGATAAGCAAGATATCGCACTATTACGCGCCAAAGTCGGCATGGTATTCCAAAAGCCAACACCTTTCCCGATGTCAATTTATGACAACATTGCCTTTGGTGTCCGCTTATTTGAAAAGCTCTCTCGCGCTGATATGGATGAGCGCGTTCAGTGGGCGTTGACCAAAGCCGCATTATGGAACGAAACCAAAGATAAATTACACCAGAGTGGATATAGTCTCTCTGGTGGTCAGCAACAGCGTTTATGTATCGCTCGTGGTATCGCAATCCGTCCTGAAGTTTTATTACTGGATGAACCTTGTTCTGCTCTCGACCCTATCTCTACGGGTCGTATTGAGGAGCTGATTAGTGAACTCAAATCGGAATATACCGTGGTTATCGTGACACATAACATGCAACAAGCGGCACGTTGTTCTGATTACACGGCATTTATGTATTTAGGTGAGTTAATTGAATTTAGCGATACGGATACGTTATTTACGCGTCCTGCGAAAAAACAAACTGAAGATTACATCACTGGGCGTTATGGCTGATAACGAGGCAATTAATGGATAATTTAAATCACAATAAGCATATTTCTGGTCAATTTAATGCTGAGTTAGAGCATATCCGTACTGAGCTGATGGTTATGGGGGGGCTTGTTGAAGAGCAACTGAAAAAGGCCATTACAGCAATGCATAATCAAGACCAAGCATTAGCAAATGACGTTATTCAAGGTGACCATAACGTCAACATGATGGAAGTCGCCATTGATGATGCGTGTATGCGAATTATTGCTAAACGTCAGCCAACAGCGAGTGACTTACGTTTAATTATGGCGATATCAAAAACGATCGCTGAACTAGAACGTATTGGCGATGTTGCTGAAAAAATCTGTAAAACGGCACTTGAAAAGTTTTCACACCAGCATCAACCTCTGCTTGTGAGTTTAGAATCTTTAGGTCAACACGCCATACAAATGCTGCATGATGTTCTTGATGCCTTTGCACGTATGGACTTGGATGAAGCCGTACGTATCTACCGTGAAGACGCTAAAATTGATAATGAGTATGAAGGTATCGTCCGTCAATTAATGACTTATATGATGGAAGATCCTCGAACCATCCCAAGTGTACTAACCGCACTATTTTGTGCGCGCTCTATTGAACGTATTGGCGACCGTTGCCAGAACATTTGTGAGTTTATTTTCTATTACGTAAAAGGTCATGATTTCCGCCATTTAGGGGGCGACCAAGTAGAAAAAATGCTCACAAAAAGTGACGACAACACCGCTAAATAAATTTCTCTCTCTTTTTCTTCTCTTCAAAACAGCGACACTGATGTCGCTGTTTTTTTATTTGTTCATAGATAAACACCGTTCTAGCTCTACCTCTTTTATAGCCTTATTCCTTAAAAGCATATCGATATCAATTTTTATTATTTTATGAACTTAAATCAACTTGATAGCGTGATATGCAACATAACGATGATAATTCTTTTCTTTGGGGTGAATAATGAAACTACGTGTTTTGGCAACGGCATTAATTGCAGGCTCTGTACTTTTCTCTGGTATTGCAAAAGCAGATAAACTCGATGATATAAAAAAAGCAGGTGTCGTACGTATCGCTATCTTTGATAGCAACCCTCCTTTTGGCTTTATTGATCCTCAAACCAAAAAACTCGCAGGTTATGATGCGGATATCGCCAATGAGATCGCCAAAGATTTAGGCGTAAAACTGGAACTACGTCCAACAAACCCAGCAAACCGTATTCCACTGTTAAGTTCTAAGAAAGTCGATTTAATCGCCGCTAACTTCACCATTACCGATGAACGCGCTAAACAAGTTGACTTCTCTGTTCCTTACTTTGCAACCGGTCAAAAATTTATTGCACGTAAAGGCGTTTTAACTAACCCAGAACAAATTCATTCACTGCGTATTGGTGCCGATAAAGGTACTGTTCAAGAGATCACTTTACGTGAACGTTATCCTGACACCAAAGTTATCTCTTATGACGATACTCCTCTCGCTTTCGCTGCATTACGTAATGGTAACGTGCAAGCCATCACACAAGATGATGCAAAATTAGTGGGTTTATTAGCAAACCTTCCTGATGCCATTAAAGCCGATTTTGAAGTGTCACCATTTAGCATTACGCGCGAATACCAAGCAGTCGCAGCAGCTAAAGGTGAAGATCGTTTAATTAATGAAATCAATAACACACTATTAAGATTGGAAAAAGAAGGCAAAGCAGACGAGATCTACAATCGTTGGTTTGGCCCTGAAACAAAATCAGCTCAGCCTCGTGGCGATTTCAAATTTGCCCCATTATCAGAGCAAACACCACAATCTTGATCCTTAAAGCGTAATAACTTTCTTCTTTCATTAAAAACAAAGTTATTCCTTTATTAAAACACCTACCCCGCTTCTGCGGGGTTTGGTGTCTACAATAGGTCTATTATATGTTTGAGCAATTTCTTTCACATTACCTTCTGGAGCCACACTATTTAAGCTGGCTCTGGAGCGGTTTTCTAATCACCTTGCTTATCTCTTTTTGGACTATTGTCATTGCAACATTAATGAGCTTCGCCCTTAGTGCTGCAAGAGATAGCACTTTTGCGCCATTACGCTGGTTAGCCACTGTTTATACTTCGCTGTTTCGTAATACGCCACTGTTAGTGCAGTTGTTCTTTTGGTATTTCGCATCAGGAGAGCTCCTGCCACAAAGCGCCATGATGTGGTTAAACACACCTCATGAAATTGTATTCTTAGGTGTAACGCTTGCTTGGCCTTCTTTTGAGTTTTTAGCCGGCATTGTGGGTCTGACATTTTACTCAACCCCGTTTATTGCCGAAGAACTAAGAGCAGGTATTCAAGGTGTTAAACAAGGGCAAAAATATGCCTCTTTAGCACTAGGGTTAACACAATGGCAATCGATGCGTTATGTGATTTTACCTCAAGCCTTTCGTATTGCTCTGCCTCCTTTGCTGGGTCAATACATGAATGTGATAAAAAACTCATCACTGACTATGGCTATTGGTGTTGCAGAGCTTTCTTACGCATCAAGACAAGTCGAAACAGAATCATTACGTACTTTCGAAGCCTTTGGTGTCGCAACCATTCTTTATATTGCGGCAATAGCCTTGATGGAAGCTTGGGGACAATGGCATCAGCAACGTAAATTAGCACAAGGGTATTAATATGGACTTTACTGTTATTGCTGATAACTGGCAGTACTTACTCTTTGGTGCTTATCCTGACGGACCTTTAGAAGGTGCAGCGCTAACCGTTTTTATCAGTATTATTGCGGGTATTGCATCTATTATTTTAGGTACATTAGGTGGCATTGCACTGGCAATGCTCAGAGGTGTCTGGGTTAACCTTTTTGCGGCTTTTTTAGGCTTTTTCCGCGCTATTCCCGTCATTATGTTGATATTTTGGGTCTATTTTCTATTGCCTGTGGTATTAGGGATGGAAATACCTGAAATCACCACCGTCATTTGTGCGCTCGCTTTAATTACGTCGTCTTATATTGCGCATGGTGTCAAAGCGGGTATTTTGGCAATAGGAAAAGGGCAATGGCAGGCGGGACTATCTTTAGGCTTTAATCGCTGGCAAGTATTGTGGCATATCGTATTGCCACAAGCATTACGCATGATGGTGCCTTCATTTATTAATCAGTGGATAGCTTTAATTAAAGATACTTCATTAGCTTATGTGGTAGGTGTAGGCGAGCTTTCATTCTTAGCCACACAAGTCAATAACCGCAGTATGGTTTATCCAATGGAAGTCTTTTTATTTGTGGCTTTTATCTATTTTATTCTCTGTTTTTCATTGGAAATCATAGCTAATCGGATCAACCGATCATTCTCAATACAAAAAGAAAAACATCCTTTTTGGCAATCCTTATTTTCTTGCAAAAAAATACCATTGAGTGAAAAAGTCATTTAACTAAACGCCTCCCCTAATGGGATCTGTTAGGGGAGATTAAATAATAAAGATAAAAATCGCCTAGCTCTTAAATTTTTTTAATGTATTTAATCGTAAGATCATATCAAATGCTAAAATAAATTCCTGATGGAGTTTATATTTTCTCTCAATAAAATAAAGATAAACCACTAAAGATAAACTAATAGAATAAATAAGAATAAAACTTTCTATTATATTAATAACATAAAATAACAAACAGATGAGTAACGTACCTACTGGGATCAACGTCATAAACAATAATATACGAAGAAATAGGCTTCTCTTTTTTATCTCAGAAAAGTCTTCTTCAAAAGAATAGCAAATAATCAATCCCATTAAATAATTAATTTTGCTTGCTTTCGATAATAAAAGCATAATAAACAGAACACTATATAATAATATTATCAATGAAATAATAAATTCAATATTAAGATAACCTTGCTCTAACGAAAAGGCAGCACTTTTATAGAGAGGATGCACAATAGGAAAATTAACTAACAGACTTAAAATAACTTCATTAACAATGATATAAGATATTTTAAATTTTTTTCTGTGACTATTATTCAAAGAAAAGTTATTTAGATAATGAATTGATTTAGTAAAATAAAATTTTATTACAACACTCATAAATAGCCATATCATCATCGGCGATAATAAAAAACCAATAAAAATAATCACATATATTTGATTACCATAATTAATTTCTATTAAATAAGAGATACTAAGAAAACTTGTAATCACAACAATTATATAAAATAGTGAGAAAATAAAAAACTGATAAGGTGTTTTATTACTATATTCATATTCTTTACTGTTATTTTTAAAATAAAACTTCTCAGAGAACGTACAATATAACCAATATATTCGTTCATTTATAATAGCACTCAAAAAGATCACTATAAAAATAGCAAAATTACCAATAAATAATTCCCAGTAACTTAGAACAGTATAATTATTAATAAAACATAAACTTAATACGATCGAGGCAACATAAATCGGAATTAACATAGAGTAATGATGCGATTGTGCATAATAATGATAATTAGGTAACATTATCGCTCCTATATATAAGATGATTAAATATAATCATTAAAATGCAGTATATTTTTATCTTTTAAAGAACATGAACTTTTAGCCAAATAATAGAGTGATCGTTTATCGCCAAGCTCTATAAAATTTTTATATCCTAAACTCCCCCACAACGCCATTGTTGCAGTCCATTTAACGGTTTCTGTCAGTTGATTGACTAAGTTCTGCTTTATCGTCTCAATATCTGTCGTTACATCAGCCGAAACATTCATCACCACGGGTTTATGGGGTATTGAAAATGGGATTTGTTGCAAAAAATGGGCGAGTAGTTTTTTACCTTCTCTCATTAATTCAGTATGCCAAGCGCCATTAACGGCTAATTTACTGGTTTCTATTTTCATTTTAACTAATTGATTAACGATCTTACGCACACTTTCATACTCTCCACCAATCACTTGGTGAAGCTCGCTATTATCACAACAAATATTTACCAATGTAGCCATATTTTGTTGTTCAATAAGGGCAGACAAAGTCTGATAAGAGCAGCCTTTAACCACATACATAGCCCCTTTTTTATTTTTAGCCAACTGTTGCATTATTGAAGCGCGGTAACTGATTAGCTTAAATACAGATTCAAGTCCAATCACATTCGCGGCGAATAGCGCTGAATATTCACCCGCACTATGACCTGCGTATCCCGCCTCATTAACGCAACAACGTTCGCGCAATAAATAAAGAGTGGCGATATTGATCGTTGTTATCGCCACTTGTTGATAGTGAGTTTGTATCAACTTATTCATCGGCCCTTTTAAACAAATAGCCCTTACATCAAACCCAGCGATTTCACTCGCACAATTCCAAACCCATTTTATCGATGGAGAATCGCTATACGCTCTATTTCCCATGCCTAAATAAGGCATACCTTGACCGGGGAAAAATAAAATCATTTCTTCTTTTTGATGATATTCGCTGTCTGTTAACGGCATATAATACTCCTAAATATTAATATTATTTTTTAAACTTATTTAAATAGTGACTAATTTTAAAAGTAGAAACACAAGAGGCTGTTATCGCGGAGAAAAGCAGTAACAAAGGTATTTTTAACATAACATCATATTGCCATAACCAAGAAATCATTATTGGATAGCTGTTATTATCTGATATTTTAATATTAATTTGCCTTATATTAATCAACCAAGATAATAAATTTCCAATTAATAACATTGATATTGAAATAGCTATTACTATAAAAATAGCCAACAAAATAAATAGACGAGAAAAACTGCCCCTCCAAATACCTATTTTATTAAATTCAATAATATCGTTTATAGATTTCTTGATGCTAATGACAACTATTTTCTTTATTATAAGATAAGAAAAAACAGTAATAACACTATATAGAAATATAATTGACCAATTAAAGAAGGTCATTATAGATACAATATAATCTTTCCTTTCCATAGCAGAAACAATCTTCAAATTTAAGGATTTCTCTTTATTTATTTTCTCTATTATTGACATAACACTATCAATATAATAACTATTTTTTAATAAAATATTTATTCTACTTATATTTTTATTCTTTTTTAAATCTTGGATAGTTTCCAATGGAATTTTAATAGTTGCATAAGGGTAAGCCTTTATTTGCGTTTTAAAAATACCACGGACATAAGTTGGTAGGACTATTTTTTCATTTTCATGATTAACAAATATAACATTAACCCAATCACCATAGTTTATATTTATAGAACTAGCCATAGTTTTATCTACGGTGATCTCTGTTTTTTTGATATTAGATAACTCACTTCCTAAAGTAGTTAGATCGTATGCCCCTATGGATAATAATAACTGAGGTTCAATCGCTAGCCCCCAAAAAAACATAATTTTTTTATTGATTAAATTTTCAACCGCCCCTAAAAAAATAATTTGAGGTGAGATTATCTGTATTTTTTCTGATAGTTCAACATTCTTTTTTAATAAATCGATAATCTCTTCAGCATTTGTTATTTCTAAATAGCTATTTTTATTATCAATATTATTTTTATTCTCTTTCTTATATATTTCTATATGACCAAAATTAGAATATGCAACTTGTTCTTTTAATAAAAAATAGATGTGGTTATAAAATCCATGATAAAGAAATGTCGCCACAGAAAGTAATGTAAGAAAACATAAACTTCGATAAAAATAACCAATTGAACGATAGAACAAGCCTAAAGTATACTTTATATAAAACCAAGATAATGAAATAGAAAGTAACATTACAAATATAATTACTGTGATAAATATAATAATATTTTCCATTAATTACTCTCTAATGTCAGAGGCTGAATAACCGCGGTTTTTTCAATCGGTAACCACGGAGGAACGCCTGTTAAACCATATTTAGTCATTATTTTATGTGCTTCACTTTCTTTAAGTAATTGGGCTATTGCACTCTCTGCTTGTGAAAACTGATGACAGCCCCATAATGACCGTATATACATATATTTGATCATTGGAATAAGATCAGCACTTATATTGTTATTTTCAAATAATTGCTGACTATCCTTTTTAGCAATAACACAGCGTCCTAAATCCTGAGGTGTAAAGGCATCCATTCTTAATCGTAAATAAGCTAATCGCCAATTAGCTGGATTTTCTTCCACTGCTTCATCAAGATAAAAAAACGCCTGTTTTATTGCCCTTGCAGCCTGAGAATAATACTTACTGTTATGATAATATTCAGATAAAAAGACACTTGCATACCCATAAATTATTTTATCAAATTGATTGTTATTTTTTTTAATATTATTATCTAAATCTGAAATTAATTTTGTTAATTTAGAACTTTCAGTAAAATTATTTAACGATATAAAAATAAAAAAATGATTATTAAGATTTCTATTATTTTCTTTACTCTCTACTTGAAGAAGAAATAGTAACATTAGAATCAAAACCACAGTAATATAGTTAACGCTTCTCCTCATCATATAATTCTCCATTTTTAAGTCTCATCATATTATTTACATCCGAAACGGAGCCATGACAACTCGTTGTTAATAATATTGGCATTGATAGCTCAGTGTGTATTTTCAATAATAATCGAATAAAATCATAAAAGTTATCTTGATTGAAATTACCATTATTATAATTAGCAATAATACACTTCGGTTTTTTCGCCAAAACTCTAGCGAAAGCCACTTTTAATAATTGTTCTGATGATAGTCTTTTTAGTCTCTGATGATAAAGTTTTTCTATCCCCATAAATTTAAGTGAATTTATAATTTGACACTCTCTGTTTTTTTTATATTTATAGTTTAATATTGAATAATAAATATTATCAAACACGCTATAATCATAAAAAAAATAGTTATTTCTAGAGATAAAACCGATCATCTCATTTCTTAATAATGCACGCTGTTTTTCATTCAATGAATGTAAATAAAATCCTGATAAATAAGCATCGCCAGTATATTTAATATCGATACCTGAAATAATATTAATCAACGCGTCTTCTTCATTATCATACTGATATCTAATTAACGTAAAATCATTATTATTTATGTTAAACGTGATATTTTTTAATATGCTTTTTTGATTACTCTTATCACCAACGCTCTTATTAATATTAGAGAGAGAAATCAATGCTATTTGAGACGCTTTTTTTATTACACTCATAAATTACCCTACTATTGCTTCCAACAATCAAGTAGCCAAGTGCCATTTTCTCCATCAAATGCACTCAAAATATGATGTGAGGAAGAGCCTCCTATTTTTTGTAAATGATCAAACATAAGAACAGGCGTGATAAATCCACTATCACCATAAAGGCGGTTTAAAAAATAACGATTAATATGAGAGGGTAACATTGACAATGTTGCTTCTAGAATAGAAATATATCTATAAGTCAGTAAAGCAGCAGTATAAATTGACTTAGTATTTTCATTAATTAATTCATCCCACTCATTCCTTAATTTTTTTATTGCCTTTCTTTTATTTTCATCAATAGAAAAATAGCGATTAATATAAATAGAGATATCTGATCGCACTTTTTTACTTACAATAATACAAGCCACTCTTTCAATACTGTTGATATGATTAAGTGTTTTGGGTTTAAAAAAAGAGGCTAATGGTTGTCTGTCTATTTCACTAAAAGATAAAATAGGTATCGCTCGAAAACCGCCACAAATAAAAATATTATCCAAAAGAGCACTGTTAATTAATTTTTGTGCTAATAGTAATGCTGACATCATGCCATTACGTTCACCTCTTATCTTACAAGAGAAATTTTTGATGCTATATTTTTTTATGATATTTCTAGGAATAATATTAAGAGTAAAAGCATCTCTTAAGCTATCAATCTGCTCAAAAGCGGTTAATTCTCCCCATGCATCAATATAAATAATCCCATTTCTCTCTTTTTTTAATTGAAATTGTGACTGAGTATCTAAACAAGAAAATGCTTGATCAACCACGTTCTCTATCGCATATAAATAAGGGCGGCAATTTGTTTTTCTTATTCCCTCACGTAAGTACATATCATAATTGACCCCATAGCGTTGAAAACTCCAACTCGTTTCTCCGCTCTTTTTAGCGACCAAACGTAACATATGTGATTCCCATACGTTGTACCATGAAGGAATAAAAGGCATAAGTGGCTCTTGTGGCTCGTAAAAAGCATAAGCCGCCACATTAATGGCTTCAGAGGATATTAATAGGCTCATCTTTGATCCTTATTTGCCATTAATATCATGGCAATAATAGAACCATCCATACCTAAACCTATTTTTAATACTGGTTTGGCATTATATTTTACACACCCTTGATTTACTAAAAAATGAAGCCCCATAGCATCATCTATTGGATAGTGTGTATTAGATGAGATCAGCCTATTATTTTTTAATGAATCAGCGATAATCATTAAATCAATAATACCAGAGCAATTAGAAACGTAGCCTATCTGCCCTTTATAGCTAATAATGGGAATAGGCTGTTTAAAAATATTAGCAATCGCTATTGTTTCAGCTTTATCACTAATAATCGAACCATTGCCATGAATAAAAATAGCGCCTATATCACTCGGAAGATAATGGCTAATCTCAAGAAGCTGTAAAATAGCTTTTGATATTGTATAAAAATTAAATAATGTTCCTCCCATTGCGCGTTCAGCATTACTTTGCATAAAACGGGTATGGCTGATATAAGCGGGAGCTAGGTATTTTCTGGCGTGAGTATGTTGTTGGTTTTCTAAAATTATGACTGCATAACCATCTGATAAAGTGACTCCATCACTATATTTACTCAGTGGTTGAGCATATTCTTCGACCAACATACCTTGGCTATCCATAAAAGCAATATCTTGCAAAAGTAGGCTATTCCACGATAAAACAACCACAAAATCAGCCATATCTTGGCTTATTTCATTATGCCCTATGTGGACAGCCATTAATGCAGAGTTACTGGCACAATAAATAGGGATAGGTGGAAAATCTAACTGATATTCAGTAAACAATTTATTTGCCAATTCATCCTGCGCATAAGATGTCGCATGTAGTGATTTTATTTGAGGAGAATATTGAACATCTTCCACATCATTTTTATCATAAAATCCTTGATAATCAATAAAATCTGCTCTTGGACCGTGCCCTGCAAGATACATTTTAACGCGTGAACAACGAAACTTTTCAAGAGTTATATTGGCGCGTCTAAGGCTGTTGTTAATTAATTGCGTTAGCTTTTCAAAAATATTATTTTCTTTATTCTTATATTGGATAACTGCAGGATTGTGATTAAGTTTAAAATATTCTGTAAAATAATCGTCGGTAAAATACTTTTCTGTTTTAATGGGTGATTTTGATAATAACTGTTCAGAAAGTAGATTAAAATTGACCATTGAAGGTAAATCTATTTCCCATCCACTTATTGCAACATTTTTCATAAAAATTTCCTTATGATAATTGCATAGTGATTTCCCCCTTCTGATGAGCCAATAATTAAAGCATTTTTTATTCGCTTATTTATGGGTTGAGTAACAAAATTAATATCATCAGCAATAAAATTTTCTGTATAGGGAATAGGAATAATGTTGCTACTTTCCATCATATGAATAACTAAAGAGAGTGCTAATATCCCAGAGCACGATTCGACTAAGCCAAAAAAAGCATTATAATTCACCACAGGCACAGTATTAGCCCCTTGATAGAATATTTGCCGAATCGCTTTTATTTCAACGCAATCATTCTCTTTATTTCCATCACTAGTACCACAAATAAGATCAATCTCTTCGAAACTAAGTTGCGCCTCGGATAATGCTTGTTTAATTGCTTTACATAGCGCTACCACTCTATCGGGAATATTTTCATCTTCTAAAAAAGCATTATCATTTGCTTTACCATAGCCTATGATTTCAGCATAAATTTTAGCACCACGATTGCTGGCATATTCCTTATCTTCAAGAAATAACATACAAGCACCCTCACCGGGGATATAGCCTGTTTTCGTGTTAGAGTAAACCTGATAATCTGTTGTGTTCGTGGTCAGATTCACTTTCTTACTCATCGCTTGAAAATAGAGCGAAATTGAGCTGAAATGCTCATCAGCCCCACCAACAATCACTTGAGGCTGTAAATCTTGTCTAATAATTTCATAGCCATAGGTTAATGCACCTAATGCAGCATTCACTCCCGTTGCCAAGGTGGTTGTATACCCTTTGATCCCCTCAGTAATAGCACAAAATGTTGATACTGCACTCATTAACGTGCCTGGAAACTCTGAAGTTCTTACTTTTTTAGGATCTGGAATTAAACTTTGTAAATAGCGATTAACGGTACTTTGTGGCCCTTTTGACATGCCTAAAATAAAGCCTAAATCATCACCATTACGTTTAATTTTTCGTCTAGCATCAGCCAGCGCTTCATTTAACGCTAATAGTGCATAAGTGCCACTAGGAATAGCTTTTCTAGGATCATAACAACGTAATAATTTTTTCGGATTAGCCCCAGTAATAGCATGATAAAAAGCGCTATTATTCAAACGATCATCGATATTAGGATCAAAATAAGGATGTCCTAATGATTGCTCAAAATCGTTATCTCTTATCACTACGGACATTAATTTATCGATATCTTTTTGCACATCATTATCAAATACAATTTTTTTTAATGTCCCTTGTTTTCCGGATAAAATAGCCGATATCATTTCCATTACATTATTTCCAATGGAAGTAATAGCCCCTATTCCGGTAATAACAACACGTTTGGCTTTATATTCTTTCGTTTTTTTATCTGTAATATAAGGGCTAGCAATAATAGAGCAATTATTTCCTCCAAAGGCATAATTATTTTTCATAAATAATTTTACTTTTTTATCTTGAAATAAATTCGGCACATAATTTAAATCACAGGTATGTCTTGGCTGAGTGAAATTTAACGTTGGTGGAATTTTATCTTCGGCTAAACTAATAAAGCAGGCTATGATTTCAACGATACCCGCAGCACCAATATTATGCCCCACATAAGATTTTGTGGAGCTTAATGGAATACTATAAATATTAGGAAATACTTTTTTCATCGACATTGTTTCAATGCGATCATTTGCTTCTGTTCCTGTGCCATGCACATTAATATAATCGATATCATTAGGAGTAATACCCGCATTATCTAAAGCTTTGCGCATGACTTGCACGGCACCATTTCCTCGTGGATCGGGGCCAGTTTCATGATAAGCATCACAAGAAGTAGCATAAGAAATAATTTCACCATACATTGTTGCTCCACGAGCGACTGCATGTTCATAATCTTCCAAAACTAATGCGCCAGCACCTTCGCCAATTGACATGCCTGGCGTACCAGAAAAGGGAGAGGTTGGCGTAGTTTTCATCACGTTTAATGCATAAAAACCGGCAAAGGTAGGGAGATAAATAGGTTCTGTACCTACAGCTAAAACAACTGGATTTTTTCCATTTTGAATATAATCATAACCCATGCCAATTGCATTAGAGCTTGCAGTACATGCTGTCGCAACTAACTCAACGCCGCCTCGTAAGCCCAGTAAACTTGAGACACTGGAGCAACAAGATGAAAACCCTCCTGATAAAATGGCCTTTTTAATAGAAAAATCATCAATATGCTGTTCAAACAGAGGTAAAAATGCTTCAGTACCCGCAGAAGAGACACCAACAATCATTGCCGTGTTATCTAATATCGTTTTATTTTCTGCTAAACCTGCTTGTAGTAGCGCTTCATAGCAGACTCGATATGCCCACAATGCCGCATTATCTAATGATCTAGCAATATGTTCAGGTATATCTGAATAATCTAGTGACATCTCAATTTCAGATGCATTGGCATTTTCAAACCATTTTAAATAACGTTTACTTGGCTTAATATTACACTGCCTATTAAAAAGAACTTGTTTAAATTGAGGTACATCTTTAGCTAAAGATGATAAAACCCCCATTCCGGTTATTACAACCCGACGGCGTCTACTATTCATGGTAATTCCTATATAATATCTATTAGAATTAATAAATATCTTTTAAAAATTTTAAGATTTAATTATTAATATATTCTCTTTCAAGATAACTATTCTCGGTTGGATTAATAATTAAACTTAGATTATTAACAAAAGGAATACTTGTAGTAATAAAGTTAATTTCACCATTAGCTGTTTTTATTTTATAATCATCAATATCAACGTAGGCAAAATCCCGCTTTAATAATATTCTTCCGACATAATTATTTAATATAAAAGAGTACCCTGCTTGGATCACGACACCTATTTTTTCATTTTTATAATAGACTTCATCGCCTTCTGAGATATGGGGGTCTTCATGCACATTGATTATTCTTGCTCCAACTATTTTCTGAGTAACACCACTCTCAGCGCGTTGCTTTATCGCCTCTAGTCCAATAAATTCATCCTTATCGTAACTAATTGCCCACTGCATTTGTAACTCAATGGGACATCGGCTAAATGGGTTAATCACTTGTGGCTCCCAGCAAGGATTTTCGAGTCGAATATTTTTTAAATCATCGATTCCCCCTATTTCTAAATCATATTTTTCAGCCAATGCACTCAAATTTTGCCAAAGTTGAATTAACTTATCTTCCTCGCCCATAATATGGTAACAATATTCACCGTGCTTACCTACACGCATAGCAATCATATCTTCGTTCACATACATAAACTCATGAAAGGGTAATCCGATAATATCCATACCAAATATTTCAGATAGAATTTCCCAAGCATAAGGTCCTTCTAGACAGATCATTCTCCAATTTGATGAGAGAGGCGTAATAGTATCAATCTGATAACTTTCTGACTGTTCTTCTTCATCAAATACTTTTTGTACATGCTGACATAATAATTCGCTATTCATCCACTCAGAAATTAAGAAATAATGTTCGTTATCGCATAACACATAAGCATCACTCATTATCTTTCCTTCTTTATCAAGAAGAAGTGTATAGAGTAATTGTTCATCACGAATAGATGAAATATCCGCAGAAATAAGATAATTTAATAATCGCCAAGCATCACTGCCAGAAATTTTCACCATGCCATAATGAGAAAAATCTGTCATTAATATACTATTTCTTACAGAAAAATACGCTTTATGTTCATTAGAATAACTTTTTGGAAGCATGACACCATTATATTCAGCAAATAATATTTTATCTTTATTGTCCATTTCAAAATATTTCATAACATCTCCAATTAATAAAAAAGATATTTCTTAATTTCAATTATACATCTTTTTTTCTTGTAACTTATTTAAAATAAATGTTGTTAAGCTATTTATCGTCCTCATATAATAGGGATCGTCTCCCTCTGTTACTTGAATATCAAACTCATCATTAAGAAAAACAATAATTTCTGTTGCATCAACGGAATCTAATTTTAACCCACTACCAAATAAGGGAGTATCATCATCAATTTGATTAATAGTTTTATGTAAATTAAGCCGTTCAATAAGCCCCTCTTTTACTCGCTTTAACATTTTTTTTCTTTGTTCAATTTTCTCATTTAAACTAGTATAATTTTCCATAATATTAATATCCTAAGTTTCATTTTTATCTGAATGGTAATATGCTCTAAAATTTACTATTGTGCCATTTGCAATTATTTTTTTTCCAACTCTAGCCTCAACTGAATAATGTTTAAAATTATTCTCATCAGAAAATAATAAAATACTTTTTATTTCTATTGTATCTCCGGGATATGCAGAATTTTTATATCTTAAGTTTTGTGAAGCTAGTACACCGGAAACTTTACTTCGATGCTGAGTTAAAATTATTTCTGATCCCGGTTCATTTATTGCTTTTGATATTTCTTTAAATGTTTTTAATTCAATATTTCTCTCTACTTTATAAATTGAACAGAAATCATCGATAAAAGATAAATACTCGCTAGCTTGGCCAAAGATTTCAGCGACCACAATTCCTGGTACCACAGGATCGCCAGGGAAATGCCCTAATAAATACGGATCATTAAAAGTAACATGTTTGATAGCTCTAATTATGGGTTTTTCACTTGGTACAAAATCGATTATTCTATCTACCATTATTGTTGGTTGTCGCCATGCCCCTATTTTTAAAAATAGGGCCGGTGGTAGTAACGATTGATTATAAAGGCTCATAACGTTTATCTCTCATCGCATCACCATGCCACCATCAACGATTAACGTTTGCCCAACGATATAGCTAGATGCCTCAGAGCTTAAAAATACAATGGTATTGGCAACTTCGGAGCTTAATCCTAATCGCTGTAATGGAATAATGGATTTAATATGACGTACCACTTGTCGTGATACTTTTTTAACCATATCAGACTCAATCATGCCCGGAGCCACTGCATTAACTCGAATGCCTTTATTCGCTAACTCCGCAGCCAAGGTATGTGTGAAGCCAATAATACCTGCCTTAGCTGCGCTATAGTTACTTTGACCAATACTCGGTACAATTCCCGCAATGGAGGCAACATTAATAATGGTCGCCTTTTCTGCCGACCTTAAGAAAAGTAATAACTGTTTAGTAAATTGGCAAGTTCCTAATAAATTCGTTTTAATAACATATTCAAATTCATCCATATTTATAGTGGAAAATAATTCATCTTTAATAACACCTGCATTATTTACTAATACATGAATAGCGTGAACATTCGCTTTGAGTATTTCTAAAAAATCACCAATCGATTTATTATTATTGATATCACATTGTAATATATGCAAGTAGTCACAATCTTTATTTTCTTTTTTTAATTTATCTAAGTTACTTCTATTTTTGTGATATATAGCATAAACATGACATTGTTGTTCAATATATTTATGGCAAATTGCTATGCCTACATCGCCATTGGCTCCCGTAACAATAACATTCTTATTTTTTAAATCAGAATATATAAACATAATAGAACACCTATAAAATACATCAATTAAAAATAGCAATAGCTACTGCGTAATGTTCACAATGAGAAATACTTAATGATGATTTAATTAGTTTTCTTTTCTTAAATAAATTATAAAAATTTCCAGTGAAAAAATAAAAAGGCGCTCCATATTTATCATGTCTTATTTCAATGTCATGAAATAAGATACCCAATCTAAATCCTGTACCTATTGCTTTTACAGCAGCTTCCTTCGCCGCCCAAAAACCTGCAATACGATGATAGTTTTCGTTAACTACACCAATACTTTTCCTTTCATAGTCTGTTAATAATCGTTGAATTAAATGTTCTTTATTTCTGGTGATTGCAATAGCAACTTTTTTTATTTCTATAATATCAGTTCCAATTCTCATATTTTCTAATACTCAAGATAATGTATTATTTAATATATGAGCGATAAAATATCGCTCATATACAGA
The DNA here is from genome assembly GCA_023454395.1 of Pseudomonadota bacterium. GTDB lineage: Bacteria > Pseudomonadota > Gammaproteobacteria > Enterobacterales > Enterobacteriaceae > Proteus > Proteus appendicitidis. Next base: position 7,015 of record JAEYFY010000434.1, on the reverse strand, counting down.
TTAGAAAATATTATTCATTTATAGGTCCAATAATTTTACCCTTGTTGATAAAAGTACCCCGATTATTAATAGTAATACTGTTTCTACCAACAATAGTGCCTGATTTCTCATTAGTAATGTTTTCGCCAGAAATAGTAGAATCTTTTATTGAATTGAGAATACCATAGTTAATAATATTTCCTTTCACATTTAATTCGAAACTATTTTTACCAGACATAATACTATTAGCAGCGTTGGTATATTTGCCATTAACCGTTACACGTAAATGTTCCACACCGGAAATTACACCATGATTTTCAAAATCTCGATTAACCGCCACCTCATTATCACCACTTGATGCAATAACACCTTTTAAATTATTACTTTCAACCGTACCGGTGTTATTGTTTTTCAATGTATCAGTTTGTAATTTTAATTTATCTCGGCCAAATAACGTTCCTTGTAAATTGGAAAAAGAGCTTGTAACTACAGAGGCATTTTTATATGATGCGATAATACCATTTTCATTATTAACAGAGGTAAATTCAATATCAATATCACCATTTTCTGTCACAATGCGCCCTCCTTTATTTTCCAATAATTTATGACCTTGTAATTTCATTTCTCCTTTACTAATTAACCCCCCTTTCTGATTGGATTGTCCCAAATAGAATCCCATTTCTGTTTTAAAATCTGAACTATTATTATTAGTAAGTTCTGGTGTATCAATTTCTAATTTCTGCTGAGTAATCACAAACCCTGATATATTGTTAAATTTATCCGTTTTAAAATAAAGGGAATCACCTTTAATAACGCCTTTATTATTATTTATATAAGGTGCGTTAATAGTAACCTTGTCACCCTCTAAATAGAAAACGCCAAAGTTATTATCTAATGTTGTGGATAAAGTCACATTAGCCCCGTTTTTCGATGCTAAACCACCATAGAGATTTTTGATCTTAGTGCTATAAAACGTTAAGAAACCACCGGATTTAATCTGTCCCCATTGATTAGTAATATCGCCTTTGTTAGTAAAACTCATATTACCATCTGTAGCAATAATGCCTTTATCATTGACTAGCCCAGCAATATTAACTGTCATACCATCTTTACCGCTAAGAATGCCTAATGAATCATCACTTGCAGTATCTGCGGTTATACCGGCATTTTTAAGTGCTTTACCATTAGTATCAATTTCAATATAGGTGACTGAACGTAGACGACTATTAGTATTATTCATTACACCACTATTAATTTTAATGCCACCGGATGCATCAATATAAGCATCAATATTATTGAAGTCTTTTAGGTTTGTATTAATATCAATCACATTCTGAGAATTAATTTCTCCATTTTTGTTATTAAATAAACCACTGTTAATTGCAATGCCATTTGTTGCTGCAAGACCAAGATTGCTACCCACCGTTGCTGTATTTGTTATTGTTTTTCCGTTAGTTCGAATATCTAATTTATCTTTACTCGCAATATAGGACGCATTATTTTTTAATTCACCACTTTTGATTGTGACATTTCCAATAGCAGAAATATTACTACCAAGGATATTATCGAGTTTCTCCCCTTTAGTATCTATTACAATGGTTTTCAAACTTTCTATTTCACCTGTACTATTTTTAATGCCTTTATCGAAAACAATATTAATATCACCTTTTGATAAGAATTTACCTTTATTATTTTCAAGTAAACCATTATGAGTAAGATCAATTCCCCCCTCTGCAGTTTCAACGCTACCATTATTGATAAGTGGTGAATTGTTTTCTGTGCCAACAAATTTTAGTAACAAGCTTCTAACCCCAGCATTTTTGATCACTTGTAAGCTATATTTACTAATTGCCCCTGTTGGCTTTTGCGCAATAACTGTATTGTCTTGTGCTTTAACTTCATTAGTCCCGGTTATAACATTGACGTTAATACCTGATGCATTCACTGGCTCTTCAATAGAGACATTACGAGCAATGAAATCAACCTGTGTTGAAACTTTATCAAAGACAGTATTACCTTTAACGGTAATATTTCCTTTTTCAACTTTATAACTATCAACCGTATCATTTTGTACATTTACAGTACCTGTTGTCAGAACCACGCGATCGGTACTAAGGAAATTACAGCTACTACAAATAATCCCCGCAGGATTAGATAAAATCACGCGCGCATTCGTTCCTGCTACCTCAACAGGACCATTTAGCATAATGGCTTTTTTAGCGTTAACCTCAAGAATAATATCTTTTGCAGCACCGCTTGATAAATTACTATTACCTGCAATATGCCCAGATAATTGGGTCTCTGCACCATCTGTACTATTATTTAATATTAATCCCACTTCAGGAACATCAAAACTGCTCAGTAAGTTACGCGAATAACCATTAACTACGGCTGCAATATTAAGAACATTAACATTACTATTTTCTTGCTCTTGTTGCGCCACGATATTAGCCATAGGATCAGCTTGTACCACAGTCGTCATATTTAACATTGATAACACAGAGAAAACTAATAAATTAATTTTAAAAGAAGCTTTTTTTTTCATATTCATTATAGTTACCTTATATTAAGAAGATTATTAATTGGATAATAAAATCTATTTTTATAAAAACAAAGATTTGTTAAATATCAATATATAAAAATTACATGTCGAGCAATAAAGCTAATTTAAAACTTACAGGTTGATTAACTTTAGCGAGATTTTTTTATTTAGCAAGAAGATGAAATATACATATTTAATTAAAACACAAACCAAATATAATTTATTTAATATAAGTTAAAACCCTAATAAAAATAAAAACAATAATAAATAAATTTTGTTTTAAATATAAATTTATTGCTTTTTCATATTGTTTCTTAATTAAAAAAAATACTGATTTCCTCTTTGAACTGCTTTTTCATTATATACTCCGCTAAAAAAAGCAATCGATTACTTTTTAGGTGCAGTTCTGGTTTTATTTGTGTAGGATAAAGCGAAAAACATTTTTTTTGGGATCTTTTGTCTATGAGCATGTCATCACCAAATTCTGGATCACAGGGTTTGCTCCAACGTGTGTTTAAGCTACAAGAACACGGTACAAACGCTCGCACTGAAATGATTGCGGGTGTCACGACTTTCTTAACGATGGTTTACATTATCTTCGTTAACCCTCAAATTCTTGCCGCTGCCAATATGGATATCAAAGCCGTCTTCGTGACAACCTGCTTAATTGCGGCTTTTGGCAGTATTTTAATGGGACTCGTGGCAAATCTACCTATTGCGGTTGCCCCTGCAATGGGTCTAAACGCCTTCTTTGCCTTTGTGGTAGTTGGTGCAATGGGCTATTCGTGGGAAGTCGCGATGGGTGCAATTTTCTGGGGTGCTGTGGGATTATTTTTACTGACTCTTTTTCGTATTCGTTATTGGATAATTGCCCACATTCCACTGAGTCTACGTGTCGGTATAACGAGCGGTATCGGGTTGTTTATCGCCATGATGGGGCTAAAAAACTCGGGTATTATTATTCCTAATAATGACACGATCGTCACTATTGGTAATTTTGCCTCTCATAACGTGTTATTGGGTGCATTAGGCTTTTTTATTATCGCCATTCTTGCCGCACGTAATATTCACGCAGCTATTCTTATTTCTATCGTTATCACGACTGTGATTGGCCTGTTATTAGGCGATGTCACCTACCAAGGCGTTTTCTCTCTACCTCCATCTATCACCACTGTTGTTGGTAAAGTGGATATTATGGGTGCCTTAGATATCGGTCTTTCTGGTGTGATTTTTGCCTTTATGTTGGTTAACTTATTTGACTCATCCGGCACTTTAATTGGTGTGACTGATAAAGCGGGTTTAACCGATGACAAAGGTAAATTTCCACGCATGAAACAAGCGTTATACGTCGATAGCTTAAGCTCTGTTGCAGGCTCTGCAATGGGAACATCGTCCGTTACTGCTTTTATCGAAAGTACTTCAGGTGTTTCTGTCGGTGGTCGTACAGGCTTAACGGCGGTTGTTGTTGGTATTCTGTTCCTACTCGCGATTTTCTTATCACCGCTAGCAGGTATGGTACCAAGCTACGCAACGGCTGGCGCATTGATTTATGTGGGTGTATTAATGACATCCAGTTTAACGCGCGTGAAATGGGATGATTTAACAGAATCCGTTCCTGCCTTTATCACCGCAGTAATGATGCCGTTTAGCTTCTCAATCACAGAAGGTATCGCACTTGGTTTTATTGCTTATTGTGTAATGAAAGTGGGTACATTCCGCTGGAAAGAAATTAATCTGTGTGTTGTGATTGTTTCACTGCTGTTTATTTTAAAAATATTACTGATTGATACTCATATTATTGATTTAAATTCTTTATTCTAATATTCAAAAAATTAAGATCATCATGATACAGACAAAACGGTACCAATAACGTGCCGTTTTTTATAAGAAAAGAGGTGATTATGCACGTACTTCTACAAGTTGATTTCCCTTATCATGGTCCTTTCGATAATGAAATGACACAAGCTATGGATGCATTATCTGCATCAATCAACCAAGAACCTGGCTTTATTTGGAAAATTTGGACTGAAAATAAAGAAACACAAAAAGCAGGAGGTATTTATCTTTTTGATTCAAAAGAAAACGCTCAAGCTTATTTAGATAAACATAGTGCTCGATTAAAATCTTTTGGTATTCCAGAAGTACGTGGTGATATTTTTTCAGTAAATCAGGCATTAAGCTTAAAAAATCAAGCCTCTTTTTTGGCTAAATAGCTAAAAGTACAAGTATTATATATCACTTGTGCCTTTCTATTTCCTGCAATTACTCTGCTTTCGAGGGCAATAACAAACCAAAAATAGCAGAGTCAGAAACTTCATCACCCACAACCCAACGCTGTTTAAGATACCCTTCTTGTTCAAAACCTAATTTCGCTAACAATGCCGCTGATGCTTTATTATCTGGGTGGATATCTGCTTCTAAACGGCGAACAGATAGATGTGTTTGAAGATACTCAATAAACGCGACCATAGCTTCTTTCATAATACCTTTGCCTTGATAAGCCATATCAAGGCAATACCCTATTTCGCCACGTCCTGAACTAGGGTAATGATTAAAGAAAACACACATGCCCATAAGTGCATGTGTTGTTTTATCGATCACCGCTAAGCGCAGATACTCTTTTCTTTCCATATGCGTGATATCTTGAATAATATCTTCCTGTGCTTCTTGCAGTGATTGCCAAGGGAGATGGCTCCAGTAGCGCGTCACTTCAGGTGAACTCATGATCTTAAACCAATCTTCAGCATCCTTCATTTCAAAAGGGCGCAATATCAATCTTTCTGTTTCAACCTGAATATCAGCGTAACGCATCTCTACTTTTCCTTATGTGTTTTTGGTGCCACAAAAGCAATACAAACTGGCTCGGTAATGGCATCTGGTTCAGCACGAAACATTATCTCTTGAGTACCAGCGATTTTTAAACTCGGCCAGTGCTTTAATCCTTCATCAAAATGTGCTTTTTCACAGTAATAGCCCACTTCACTTACCAATACGACACCTTTTTCTTCTAATTGTTGAAGTGTAATATGTCGATTATAAATATTAGGTGGTTGCACATTCTCTGCTAACACCCAAGGCTGTGAAGATAATGGTCTATCTTTGCCATAAAAAGTTACCCACTCATGCATATATTCACCGCCCACATACGCAAGTGGCGTGTGATAATGCTGATGCCAAGCTTGTTCAACATCTTGCACAAAGGTTTTTACGCCAATAAATTTTTGCCCTGCATTACGCACATTAGCGGCTTGAACGACAGTATAACCAGAAACAACCAACATACCGAAAACACCTAAACCATACAGTGCTCCACGTAATGAACGTTTAGGCATTACACTAATTGAACCCACAAAAAGCGCAGTCGCAATCGACATAAAGGGTTGTAACCACTCGCTGATACGCCCCCCTTCATGAAAACTAAACCAAATAAAAATAATCGTTAATGGAAACAAAAAAATAAAATTGAGTAATTGGCTATCTTTAGAAGCAGACCAACTAACACGCCCACCATAAAAACGTAAAATTCCCCACATTAAAATCACTGGGTAAAAAACAGTCAGTGCAGCGCGAGTTGTACGTAAATTAAAACGGTTTTCAATTTGAGAATCGACCCATTTAAACGCCGCAAAATCGGTTTGCCATAACCAAATAAAATTGGGAATAACAAAAGCAAACCAAATAGCCAATGCTAAATAGAAATAAGGAGAGCGATAACTTGCTCGAACTTTAGGAACAAAAAGGCTTGATACAAACACAGAACCAATAAAAGCTAATGATGAATATTTCCCCATTGTGGCAATACCCATCGTGATCGCGAAGGCAATCCAATATTTTTGATTGTCATTAATGGCACAAAGGAAAAAATAGAACGCCCATGCCCAACAACCCACTAGAATATAGTTATCGTTATAAGGGATAATATCAAAGTTGATCACACCCGATAAATTAAGCCCCAACATAGCAAACCAAGCTAAGTGAGTATTTTGTGTCAACTTGTAGGCTAAGTTCCAAACACCTAATAGCCCAATAGCAATGACAATAAAGTGGATAAAATACCAATAAAAGCTAAAATCGATACCGCCATAAATAGCGGGTGTCATTATAAAACCCACAAACCAAGGATTTTTGGGGGAACCCCACCCTCCGTTAATGCCCCAATTGACAGCCTCAACGGCATCATAAGGCACTGTAGGGTCAAAAAAATAACTCACTAAGATCCAAAGAGTCGCATAACCAATAACCCACCAATATACTGGTTTACGTAATTGTGCAGATGCTAATGTCATAATAAATAGAAATTTAAGTTAATTAATTTAATTTAGTCGTTAATTGACGTCACAACACAGTAAAGTATAGTGAAATGAACCGCACATTGTACGTGAGCAAAAATTAAATTGTCTTAAATTTGCGCTTTTATTGAAAATTTGTTTCTGATAGATTGCGCAACCAAGAAGATCACTATCGAGTTACCATTATGAATATGATTAAAAGAAA
>JAEYFY010000067.1 GCA_023454395.1 Pseudomonadota bacterium | reverse complement strand
TGCGTGATTCTCTCGGTGACAGTTGCTAAACTATCATGTAATCTGCGCCCCTATTGCAGTTGGAGAGACAAATGAACGATTCTTATGAAGGTAAAAACGGCAAAGTAAAAGTGATGTATGTCCGTAGTGAGGACAATGCCGATAATAAACCTAAAAAACCATCCCGCCGTCCTGAAAATGGTCGTGGTGATAGCCGTGATAGCAAACGCGGTGATAACCGTGACGACAAAAATCGTGATAATAGACGTGGTGATAACCGCGATGATAAAAATCGCGATAACAGACGTGGTGATAACAAATTTTCTCGTCGTGATGACCGCGGTGCAGGTAAGCCTTCAGGGCGTGGCGCATCACGTAATGAATCAAAACCTTCTCGCGATAGCGAAGGCGGAAGTTTTTCTCCATGGAAAACAGTTTCTCGCCCTGCTGGCGAAGAGGCAATTAAAGAGCACGATGGCATTACTGGTAAGAGCCAAATCGATCCTGAACAGTTGCGTCGTCAACGTTTAGAAGAAACGCGCATTTATGGTGAAAATGCGTGTCAGGCTATGTTTAAAAACCGTCCTGATGCCATTGTTCGCGCTTGGTTTTTACAAGATGTGACACCACGTTTTCGTGATGCACTAAAATGGATGGCTGCAAATCGTAAAGCCTATCACGTTGTTGAAGAAGAAGAGATGGTTAAAGCCGCTCGTACCGATCACCATGGTGGCGTATGCTTCTTAATTAAAAAACGTGTTGGTCATGATGCAGAAACCTATTTAAAAAATGCGCCTGAACATGATTGCGTTTTAGCACTTGAAGATGTGGGAAATCCACATAATGTCGGTGCAATTATGCGTAGTTGTGCGCACTTTGGTGTGAAAGGGGTTATCTCTCCTGATTCTGCTGTATTAGAATCTGGTGCTGCTGTTCGTACCGCAGAAGGTGGTGCTGAATATATCCAAGGTATTGATGCTGATAACTTTGCTCAAACTTTAGATAAATTTAAAAAAGCGGGTTATACGCTGGTGGCAACATCAAGTCATAAAGGCAGTGTGCCTTTATCAAAAGCACAATTACCAGCGAAAATGGTACTTATCTTAGGTCAAGAGAAAGATGGCTTAAGTGAAAGCACATTAAATCAAGGTGATATGAGCATTTACATCGGCGGTACTGGACACGTTGAAAGCTTAAACGTCTCAGTGGCTTCTGGTGTGTTATTAGCAGAATGGTGGCGTCAGCACCAAGGCTAATTGCTTTATTGCTTTAAAGAATAGTATAAAAAACCCCGCTTAAATTATTATCATTTTTAAGCGGGGTTTTTATTTATAAAATCTATACTAATAGCATTATTTTCCTGGTGAGAATGGCGGTTTAGCAAACCAAACCACGATCATCATGATAAGGAAAATACCTGCCGCTAACCAAAAAATCTCATTGGCTGAAATAATTAATCCCTGTTCTGTAATAGTCTTAGCTAAATACGCTGACGCTTGTTCATTTGAAAGACCGAGATCATTCATTTGTTGGTACGCCATTTGCGAATCAGGATCGAGTGGATTAATTTTTTCTACAAAGGTTTCATGGTGAAGTGATTCTCTTTGTGTCCAAATTGTTGTGGTTAACGATGCGCCAATTGCCCCTGCCAATGTTCTTAGGAAGTTCGAAAGACTTGATGCCGATGCCATTTTTTCTGGTGGTAACCCAGATAATGTCATTGTCGTTAATGGCATAAAGAAACATGCAACGGCTAAACCTTGCCAAAATTGAGGCCATGCCACAGTGGCAAAGTCCATTCCCGGTTCAAAGGTATAAGCTCGCCAATAAAAACACACAGAAAACATAATAAAGCTAAAGCTAATGATATAGCGTAAATCCACTTTACCACCAAACTTACCTATAATCGGTGTGATAATTAACGGCAATAAACCGACTGATGCTGATGCTAATCCAGCCCATGTTGCTGTATAGCCAAAGACTTCTTGTAAAAGCAGTGGCAGTAAAACAATAGTACCAAAATAGATCATATAGGCGAGGCTGAGCGTGACGCAACCAATGGTAAAGTTTCGACTCTTAAAGAGAGAAAGGTCTATCACTGGATGATCGTCTGTTAACTCCCAAACAATTAAGAAGCTCAGTGCAACCACTGCCACAATGGTGAGGACTATGATTTCTGTCGAATTAAACCAATCTAGCTCTTTACCCTGATCGAGCATGATTTGCAAAGCACCTATACCCACGACGAGTAAAACAAGACCAATGGTATCTATTGGTTTAATTTCAGTTTTTGTTTCGCGTCCAGCTAAGGTGTTTGATATACACATAATAATCAACACACCAAATGGAACGTTGATAAAGAATATCCATCCCCAATGATAGTTATCGCTGATGTAGCCACCTAAGATAGGCCCTAAAATTGGAGCAACAACAATAGTCACTGACCATAGTGCAAGTGCCATGTTTCGTTTTGCTGGTGGATAGTTATTCAATAACAAACTTTGAGATAAAGGAATAAGCGGCCCTGCGACTAAACCTTGAAGCACACGAAAGAAAATAAGCATTTCAAGACTTTGTGAAATACCACAAAGCCAAGACGTTAACGCAAAAAGTGCTGTTGACCACATAAAGAGTCGAACTTCACCAATACGTTTTGCTAACCAACCTGTAATTGGAATAGAAATAGCATTCGCCACACCAAAAGAGGTAATAACCCAAGTCCCCTGTGAGTTAGAGGCACCTAGGTTTCCTGCAATAGTTGGAATGGCTACGTTAGCGATTGTAGAATCGAGAACTTGCATAAAGGTTGCCAACGCAAGGGCGATGGTCATTAAGGCAAGTCTTCCTCCTTGTAATGGCTCTTTTATCACCTTTACACCTCGCCTTTATTGTCCTGCATTTTGTTCAATGATTTCATTGATCAGTTTATTAATCTCTGACATATCAATTGTTAAAGCATCAGTATGGTAAGCAGGTGCTTGGCGTTCGCTGTGTGATAATACTTTTCCATCAAGATTAATCGTATCGACAGTCACTTCAGAAGAAAGACCAATACGCAGTGGTTTTTCCGCTAATTCCTTTTCATCTAATGAAATACGAACCGGTAAGCGTTGAACAACTTTTATCCAGTTACCACTGGCATTTTGCGCAGGTAATAATGAGAAAGCACTGCCTGTTCCCATATCTAAACCTAATACAGTGCCGTGATAAATGACTTTTTTGCCGTAAAAGTCAGTTGTGATCTTTGCCGGTTGACCAATACGCATATTGGCGAGCTGGGTTTCTTTAAAATTGGCATCAATCCACATACCCGTTACAGGAACAACGGCCATTAACGGTTTACCTGGCGAGACTTGTGCGCCAACTTGAACGCTACGACGCGAAACATAGCCATCTGTAGGGCTTAGAATTTTAGTCCGTTCTAAGGCAAGCCATGCATTACGAACATCAGTTGATGCTTGTAAAACAGAGGGTTGTTTTGCAATTGGTGTGTTTAAGATAATTGCCTGATTAGCATTATATTGCTCTCTTGCAACATCTAAAGCTGCTCTTGCAGTGGCAACAGCTTCTCTGGCGTGTTGAAGTTCTTCTTTACCAATAACATTGCGCTCGCCTAAAACTTCACGGCGACGAAGGTCATTTTGTAATTTAGTCAGCTCTGTTTCGCGTAAAACGATGTTTGCTTTTAATTGGCGGCCATTGATGATTTGCTGATGCATTTGGCGAACACTATTAGCTAATGCTGTTTTTGCTTTTTCTAATGCCAGTTTTTCATCACTTGAATCTAATAAAACTAAGGGTTCACCCGCTTTTACAAAATCGGTGTTATCCACATAAACGGTGGTAACAGAACCAGAAATTTGTGGCATCACCATGATCTGATTGCCAGTGACATAAGCATTATCTGTGGTTTCATGATGTCTTAACACCATAAACCAATAAGCTGTATAAGCTACGCCAGCAACAATAAATAGAATAGTTAGCAACAGTAGAACATTTCGGCGAGTTCGTTTTTTATTGCGAATGGGGGCCTGAGGGGGGGTATTTTCCTCATTAACACTCATTTAGAAGATCTCCATAAAACCAGAAAAACATCATTAGCTATGTTTCCAGTATTAAAACTGGAAACATAATTATAAAGTCAATCTTAGAATAATTATTAGTGTGAAGGTAAATTATAAATGCTAATGGGCAAGTATGTTTGCCGATTTATGGCGTAAATAGGATTAGATCAATAAAACTATTTATTATGTTACTTCTTCTCACAACCGTTTTCAGCCAAAGTATCTAATTGTAATAATAACTTACGCATTAGTGTTTCAAGCTGTCTTTGTTCAGATTGATCTAATACAGACCAGATTTGTTTTAAACACTGATGTTGCGGTGGTAATAAGCTATTTAAAAACTCTTCACCGGCATCAGTTAAATGGAGATGCAAACAACGGCGGTCATTATGACTTTCACGACGTTCAATCCAACCTTGCTTTTCAAGTTCATCAGCAATACGCGTTGCATTGGTTCTTGAAGAGCCTAAAGCTGCACTTAATTCTGATGGTTGAATACTACGATTTTCTGTCGTATCTAAAATCATTAGTGCCATAAATAATGTCTCGTTAATACCCTGAGACTTCAACATATTATTACGACTTTCAAGAAGTTTGCTTTGAACATGCATAGAAAGGCGGGTTAACAATATTTCTTGATAAGGAATATCTTTGTTAAGCGATTTCTGTTGTGTAGCGCGAGTGTTTAGTAATTCTTCTGTTGGCGTAAATGAGCTTTCCATTTTTAGACACCTTGTTAGTTTCGAAAATTAGGATAATTCTGTTATCAACATGTTAAATGGTATATTAAACACACAATTTAGCAATTTTTATTATTTATAGTCACTATGTTTTTTTGATTATGTTACCTGATTCATAAATTTTCTGAATGATAACACAAAAAAAAG
>JAEYFY010000412.1 GCA_023454395.1 Pseudomonadota bacterium | reverse complement strand
GTGATAAAGATTGGTCTTTACTTGTACAAGCCGTCGATCACTGGCATTTTCCTAGTGCGGCATTAATGAAGCCATTTCGTGTGTTACCCGATTGGCGCATTGATGATTTAATGATCTCTTATTCTGTTCCCGGTGGTGGTGTAGGTCCACACCTTGATCAATATGATGTCTTTATTATTCAAGGACAAGGTCGTCGTCGTTGGCGTGTGGGTGAAAAAATCCCAATGAAACAACACTGCCCTCACCCTGATCTGCTTCAAGTTGATCCTTTTGAAGCAATTATTGATGAAGAATTAGAACCAGGTGATATTCTTTATATCCCACCAGGATTTCCACATGAAGGCTATGCGATTGAAGAATCGCTAAACTACTCTGTTGGTTTCAGATCGCCTAACGCTCGTGAGCTTTTCAGTGGTTTCGCTGACTATGTGCTAGCAAATGATTTAGGCAGCTATCGTTATAGCGATCCGGATCTAACTCCGCGTGAAAACCCTGCATTAGTACAACATCAAGAGTTGAATAAACTTCATGCCATGATGGAAGATCTACTTGCTCAACCAGAAGTATTCCGTCATTGGTTTGGTGAGTTTATTTCTCAATCTCGTCATGAGCTTGATCTTGCAGTTCCAGAACCTTTATATGAAAACGCAGAAATTCATGACTTACTGCAACAAGGCGAGCAACTTCACCGTTTAAATGGTATTCGTGCGTTACGTGTTGGTGATAGCTGTTTTGTTAATGGTGAGTTGATAAATACTGATTATATCGAAGCGGCTGATGCGCTTTGCCAATATGATTATATTGATAAACAACACTTAGGTGAGGCATTATCTGATCCGAAGTTTGTGCGTTTATTAACACACTTAGTTAATCAAGGTTATTGGTATTTTGAAGATTAATTATCACTAACTTTCAATTATAAGTTATAAAGCCCTGATATATTGCTGCAGGGCTTTTTTTATTAATAAATATTAAAAATAAATCTTATTTTAAAATCTAACGGATTAAATAACTTATTGCTTCTTTTAGAAGTATTCTTGTATTTTTAAAGAGAAAAGGAATAACAACAAAAAATGTACTTTGTAAGAAAAAAAGTAGTAATGTATGTTTGCTATTTGTCGCATAAAGAGAAAATGAGATTAAATAAGTTATTAGAAAATAACTAAAAATAATAATAAACGATTGCTGCTCAGATTGTTTAATTACTTCCTTTTGATGAAAGCTTAGTTGATCTTCTATTACAGGTTTTAATAATTTTTCTGTTATGTTTTCCATTCAATATCCTTATATTATATTTATTCACATCTCTTTAATTATAATAGAAAATCAGGAAATTCAATTTCTCAAGGAGTTATTAATATTAAGCCTATATTAAAAGTTTAATAGTGAATAATATGTAAAATCATTAATTAACTCAGCAGAAGAAGAGAGAGGTTGGGAGGTTGGGAGGTTGGGAATTGCCTGTTGAACAAAATTACGAAAAACGTAAATAAATAAATTTAAGATATTCTTTTTACTAAAAAGTAATAGCCGGTATATCGGCTATTACTTTTATCTTATTTTACTTAATCAGCTAATCACTTTAGCCTTTTCTCTTTCAGCCGTAATTTCAGCGATACGCATAATCACACTCACCGCTGCTTCCATGCCTTCTAAAGAGATAAATTCATGCTTACCATGGAAATTATAACCGCCTGTAAAAATATTAGGGCAAGGTAATCCGCGGTAAGAAAGTTGAGCGCCGTCTGTACCACCACGAATAGGCTTGATATTTGGCTCAATATCACAATCAATCATGGCTTGTTTGGCGATTTCAATGATGTGAGGGAATTGAACAACTTTATCATGCATATTGTAATAGCTATCATCAATCGTTAGCTCAATATAGCAATCAGGATGTAGCCCTTTCCCGACTTTCTCTGCAATCGCAATCATATTCTGTTTGCGTTTTTCAAATAAGTTACGATTAAAATCACGGATAATATAATGCATTTCCGCTCTTTCTACTGAGCCTTTGATACTTTGCAGATGGTAAAAACCTTCATAACCGTCGGTATTTTCGGGTGTTTCATCAACCGGTAATTCTTGATGAATGCGCGTTGCTAATCCTAATGCATTAACCATCACCCCTTTTGCACTACCCGGATGAACATTGTTACCTACAATTTTGATATTCACGGATGCGGCATTGAAGTTTTCATATTCCAGTTCGCCAACACCACCACCATCAACGGTATAAGCCCAGCTTGCACCGAATGCTTTTAAATCTACATAATGCGCACCACGCCCAATTTCTTCATCAGGAGTGAAAGCAATACGAATATCCCCATGTGGTCGATTCGTTTCTTTTAAGCGCACCATCGCAGTAATAATTTCAGCAATACCCGCTTTGTCGTCCGCACCCAGTAACGTTTTGCCGTCTGTAGTAATTAATGTTTTACCAATCATTGAATGTAAAATTGGGAACATAACTGGCGATAACACTTCATCACCAATACCTAATGCAATATCGCCACCACGATAATCTTCAAGAACTTGTGGTTTTACATGTTTTCCTGAAAAATCAGGAGATGTATCAAGATGCGAAATAAAGCCAATCACTGGCACTGGCCAAGATACATTGGATGGTAAACTTGCCATTACACATCCCTTATCACTGAGCATTACATCAGAAAAGCCCAGTTTTTTTAATTCTTGAGCCAATGCCTTGGCAAGTTTTAATTGTCCATCACTGCTTGGTGACATTTTTGAAGATGGTTTTGATTGTGTATCAAAATTAATATATTCAAAAAAACGTTCTAATAATTTATCCATTTTGCCCCCTAAGATCTCTCTAA
>JAEYFY010000406.1 GCA_023454395.1 Pseudomonadota bacterium | reverse complement strand
AAGCCAACCACAATTACTGTAATGGCAAATAAAATAGTAAATGCGGTCGGAAACGCAAACTTTTTAAGTTTCATAAGCGTCCTCGACTTAAATAAGAGGCTACTCTGCCAGTAGAAATAATATCTATCTGGCAGAGTCTATTATTAGAATTAAATTTAGAATAATGATAAGTATGATATTAATCAGAAATAATTGTTGTGCCTGTTTTTCCTTCTAAAGCAGATAATGCATTCTCTAAAGAAGTAATAATAGCTTGTACACCTTTATCACTCTCTTTTAGAAAATTAAGACAAGCCTCCACTTTAGGTAACATACTTCCTTTAGCAAATTGCCCTTGAGAAATATATTCCTGAGCTTGAGAAAGTGTTAATTTATCTAAATTCATTTGATTTGGTTTATTAAAATTAATAGCGACTTTATCAACAGCCGTTAATATTAATAAAATGTCTGCTTTTAATTCTACCGCTAATTTTGAGCTAGAATTATCTTTATCAATAACAGCATCAATACCTTCTAATAAATCTCCTTTTCGAATAACGGGAATACCGCCGCCCCCCACAGTAATCACCACAATATTACGTTCAACCAACTGTTTAATAATCGGTGATTCTACAATTTCTAACGGCTTAGGTGATGGGATCACTCGACGATATCCACGCCCGGCATCTTCCATAAAGTGAAAACCATGCTCTTTTTGAATAACCTCAGCTTGCTGTTGAGTATAAAAAGCACCAATCGGTTTTGTCGGTGATAAAAAAGCAGGATCGTTTTTATCAACAACTACTTGGGTCACAATGGTGGCACAACCATGATTTTTATTCAGATTTCTTGCACATAATTCGTCATTAATCGCTTGTTGTAGATGATAACCAATATAACCTTGGCTCATGGCACCACACTCAGCGAATGGCATATAGGGCGTACCAATATTCTGCTGTGATGCATAATCCATAGCTAAGTTGATCATTCCAACTTGTGGACCATTACCATGACCAATAATGACTTGATAACCCTTCTCAACCAAATCCACAATGGGCTTTGCGGTTTTTCGTACTATTTGCTTTTGCTCTAGCGGCGTATTTCCTAATGCATTTCCCCCTAAAGCAATGAATACCTTTTTAGGCATTGTCAGCTCCTTGCTTTAGCTTAAAGTGGCAAACATAACGGCTTTAATGGTGTGCATACGATTTTCAGCTTGATCGAAAACTTTTGATTGGCGAGATTCAAAAACATCGTCGGCCACTTCCATTTCACTCAAGCCAAACTTCTGGTAAATATCTTCACCAATAAGCGTTAAACGGTCATGGAATGAAGGTAAACAGTGTAAGAAAATCGCATGAGGATTTGCCATTTTCATCATAGAACTATTCACTTGATAGGCTTTCAATAAGCGAATACGTTCATCCCAAACACTATCTGGCTCTCCCATTGAAACCCAAATATCGGTATAGAGAACATCAGCCTCTTTTGCCCCTTTCTCGATATCTTCTGTTAATGTGATAGAGCCTTCGTTTTCAGCCGCGATTGCACGACACTCCTTCACAAGTTGCTCTTCTGGCATTAAAGATGCTGGGCCACATGCTGTAAAATGTAAGCCTAATTTGGCACAAACCACCATTAAAGAGTTAGCAACGTTATTACGCGCATCACCAAAGAAAGTCAGCTTAAGCCCTTTTAAATGACCAAAGTTTTCTTCAACTGTCAGCATATCTGCCAGCATTTGAGTTGGGTGGAATTTATCTGTCAGACCATTCCATACTGGCACACCTGATTTTGCAGCAAGCTCTTCAACTAATGACTGATCAAAACCACGGTATTCAATACCATCATAAAAGCGTCCTAATACACGCGCAGTATCTTCAATCGATTCCTTTTTACCCATTTGTGAT
The DNA here is from genome assembly GCA_023454395.1 of Pseudomonadota bacterium. Taxonomy (GTDB): domain Bacteria; phylum Pseudomonadota; class Gammaproteobacteria; order Enterobacterales; family Enterobacteriaceae; genus Proteus; species Proteus appendicitidis. Next base: position 40,158 of record JAEYFY010000406.1, on the reverse strand, counting down.
GAACCTGGATCAAGATAAGTGACACCCATTCCTAAATCGTAACCAGCGACTTCAAAAGCACAACGTGTACGTGTTGACGTTTTTTCAAATAATAAAACAATATTTTTACCTTCAAGAGAACGATGAGGAATGCCTGTCATTTTTAATGATTTAAAATGCTTAGATAACTTCAATAAATATTGAATTTCCGCAGATGTAAAATCGAGTAATTTTAGAAAACTTCTACCTTTAATATTAATAGACATAATAATCCTATCTCCTAATTATTTTGATAATAATAGAGTTAAAAAATAGTTTGTTATTTAAAAAATAGAAGACTCCCCAATAACAAAAGTTATTAGGAAAGAGGCTTGATATTTTTAGCGTGTAATAATGAGAACTTATCCGTTAAAAACAGAGAAATGGAAGCACTGACGTTGTTTATACATCATAATATGGGCAATACGTCTAATATGAGGTGTTTTCCTATTATTATTTTCCATAATACTAGTACCTTCATCTATAGGTATTAAATGAGGGTTACAGTGAAACATATAGGAATTAACTTTAATGTGATTATCATCTCAATTATCTATTTATGATAAAAACCATATATCAGTAAAAATAAAATCATTAAAAATACATTTTATTAACACATAAATAAAATAGGGATAATTATTTTATATTAATAATGACTTCAATTAAATTAATAAGATAATCGAAAAATAGCCAATAAAATTTATTTTTATTTAGCTTAGCTATGATTTAAATCTCATTTTTATAATTAACATTAATGATACATTTTAATACTAGAATAATTTAGCTAACATCATTACGGCACTACAAATGATTAAAATTAAAGTCGCATACTGAAACACTTTGTCAGGCATTCTGATCAACAGCCACTTAGACAGCGGAATAGAGATTAGCGAGCCTAAAAATAACAAAAGCGCCAAATGAATATCTGTATGCCCATCTTGCATATAGGCGAGTGCAGAAGAGCCTGATAACAATGTTGTGGTAAATATAGAAGTACCAATAGCTTGCTTAATAGAAAGGTTCGCATAGCGTAACAATAATGGTAATACAACCACACCACCGCCCACCCCCGTTGCTCCTAAAACAACACCCGCTGCAATCGCAGGAAGTAATAGTGCTTTTATATTTAAAGGTGCTAACGCTGTATTTTCAACCACAACGGGAGGTAAGAAGAAAAACATTCTCTGTACAAAGAGAAATAGAGAAAAAACAATAGCACTAACAACAAGCGCATTAATTCCCCATTCGACTTGTTGCTGATACTGCGCTAACGAACCTAAATAATTAACAAAAACACTGGCTAAAAAGGTACTTGGTAGCATTATTCCTAATACAATCATCGCTCTTTTAAAGGGAATATTCCCAAGGCGAAAATGCATATAAGACGAAGTCACTTTCATCAACATAGATAATAAATTTGCTGTTGCCACTGCCATTAGCGCATTCATACCAAAGAAATAGGTCAATACAGGTAAAACAATAACACCGCCGCCCACGCCCGTCGTACTTATAATTAAGCCAATTGCCGCACCCACCGCTAATGTGGTGATAAGTAACATTATTGATTTCCTTGCATCACAGCTTCTCGCCCTTTTAATAATGCTTTTTCTGCTGACTCACTCGCTAATGTCATATATTTAAAAAATAGCACATCAAAAGCCACCATTTGTAAAACTTGTGGCGTAATCACTCCTAATTGAGAGTGTTGTTCATCATAAAAATAAGGCAACGTGTAATCAGATAAACGAGTCGCTTCATCTTGCCCAAAACGGGTTAATGCTACCGTTAAACAGCCTTCATTCTTTGCTGATTTCAACATACGGTTAATATCCGTCGTATTCCCTCTAGCGGTAACAGCAATAGCAATATCATCCGCAGATAAATTGGCGGAATAAGCCAATTGAGCATGAAGATCTGGACTAAATAACGTGTTTTTATTTACACGAATTAATTTATGAAAAATATCACTCGCCACAACGGCAGATGCGCCAATACCAAACAATACAATGCGTTTTGCTGATACCATTTTTTCAGCTAATACATCAATGGTATTGGGATCTAACAACGCTAATGAATCCAAAATAGCGCTGGTAAACAGATGCCCTGTTTTGGAAATAATTAATTCTGTCGAGTCTGTTTTCGCAAGATTGCCATAGAGAATATCGCCACTGCTTTTTTGTTGCTTTTCTTCTGAAAGATAATCAATTTTAAATTCAGGATAACCACGATACCCCATTTGACGAGAGAAACGGATAACAGAAGCACTACTTACACCTGCTTTAACTGCCAGATCAGCCGCATTCATACTGGCAATATTCTCACTATTCTCTAATAGATAATGAGCAATACGTTGTTCTGTGCCTTTGCCTTGTATTCGTAGGCTTTCAAGCTTTTTGGTCAGTGTTGACATTCTGTTATCCTTTTTATTTCTGACTTATTTCTCTGGATCGGTAAATCCCATTAGCATACTGGCGATAAAACCGACAATCCATGCACCTAATACTGCGATCAGGAACTTAATAATTTGCCCATCGCCCACTAACGGAATTAATGATAACCCAGCTGTACCGAATGGAATAATGATCCCAACTTGGAAATATGCCATTAATGCACCACCAGCCGCACCGCCAATACATCCAGCAACAAATGGTTTTCCTAATGGAAGGGAAACACCAAATAATAAAGGCTCTCCGACACCGAAAATACCCACAGGTAATGCGCCCATTAATGTTTTCTTTAAACGTTGGTTTTTAGTGCGTAGATAAACCCAAAAACAAGAGCCTACCTGCCCCATTCCGCCCATGGCTAAAATAGGGAACAAGTAATTTAAACCAAAAGTATTTAAAATTTCGGTATGAATAGGAATTAACCCTTGATGTAATCCCGTTAAGAGTAAAAATAAGAAACTTCCCCCTAACGCAGCACCGGTTACAACTGCACCACCACCTTGATTTAAAAGTGATAATGATACGCCTTGTGCTAATAACTGATTAAGATAATGGCCGATAGGTTGGAAGATCATAATCGCCACAAGAGAAGAAACTAAAATAGTCACAAATGGCGTTAAGATAAGATCAAGGCTCTCTTTAACGATACTACGAAACCATAATTCTAATTTTGAAGAGAATACGACCACCATTAATACGGCAAAGATCCCGCCACTGTTTGGCTGTAATTTCTCACCAAACAAGGTGATATCAGCAAGCCCCGGCATAGCTAATAACCCAGCCATTACCGCCCCAATCGACGTTGATGCTCCCAATTCTTTGGCGGTATTTATCCCAATCATAATAGAGAGATACGCAAATACCGTACTACCAATTAATTTGAATAATTTAAATAGCTCAGGGAATTGCTCAACTAAGCCCGGCGCGACTAAACGGATAATATTAATTAACCCCATAATCAAACCGCAGCCAATTAAAGCAGGAATGGTCGGAACAAAAATAGCCGCTAATGTATTTAGCATACGACGAATCGAGAAGCCTTTTTTCACTGGTGTTGACGCAGACCCCTCTTCACTACTTGCCGAACTATTTTGCATACGCTTATTCATAATGGAATAAACTTTTGCCGCGGTTCCCATTCCTACAATCACTTGGTGCTGTTCGCCATTAAATACAACACCTTTAACGCCTTCGACTTGTTTTAAAGCGTCTGCATCAAATAGCGAACTGTCTTTTAAAATCAGTCGAATACGAGTCATACAATGTGTTAGGGTTGCCACATTTTGAAACCCACCAGCGTGTTTTTCTATTTCTATTGCTAACGTGTCGAGATGTTCTATTTTATTAGCCATATGCGTGCCTGCTAAAGTTCAGAGTGTTTACTCATATTGTTATTAGTTAAATAGGGCAAGTTGCTGTTGTAACGAACGATAAGGATATTGCTGTGTAATTTGATCAACTTTCTCCACACTCAGGTGAAGTTCATACATTAAAATGGCTTTTCTAGGATGATAATTAACCATTTGTAACAGGGTTCTGGCTCTTTCATGTGAAATTCCACACACTTCGCTGACAATGCCTTCAGCACGACGCTGCAATTTCTCATTACTCGCAATCACATCCACCATCAGGTTTTTATGCACTTTACCAAGCTTAGTCATTACGCTAGTACTTAACATACCCAAAATCATTTTTTGAGCCGTACCACTTTTCATTCTTGTAGAGCCTGTTAATACCTCTGCGCCCACATCTGGTGCAATAGATAAGTCGGCAATTTCACTCATCATACTTTTGCCGCGCGTAGTAATAGATACTGTCAATGCTTTTAACTTTTTGCCATATTGCAAAGCTGCGACAGTGAAAGGCGTACGGCCGCTTGCCGCAATGCCAATAACGACATCTTTATCGCTAACATGACGACGTTGAAGCTCTTCAATTGCCGCCTCTTGGCTATCTTCAATATTTTCAACCGCTTTTAGCATTGCATCATGACCGCCTGCAATAATCGCCTGCACTAATGTAGGAGACACTCCAAAAGTAGGAGGGCATTCGGCACTGTCTAGTACAGCTAATCGCCCACTTGTTCCGGCACCAACATAAAAAATACGTCCACCTTTTTGCAAACACTCAGTAATTTTTTCTACCGCTTTAGCAATAGCGGGTAATTCTTTTTTAACTGCATTGGCAACGGTCATATCTGCACTATTGATAAGCGTAACCAACTCTAAAGCGCTTAATTCAGAAAACTGTGTTGTTTCTTGATTGCTTTCATTTTTAAGACATTCGATTAATGCATCTTCTTTCATCATAACAACCTTAATGAAACCAAATTTCAATAAAAATTACATCTAATGAAATTACATTTCAATGGTAATTATCACCACTCTGTGAAATTAGTCACATTAAGTTAAGCTTTTTTCTTTGTCAGAAATCCAACAGTCACTATGAAAAATAGAACAATTTATTGATTTTAAAAGAATTCCACTTGTTCTCTAAATAAGACAGCAAGTGGAATACAAAGATGTGATAGTGCAGAAGTGTACTACTTTGCTTGCGCTAAAAATTGTCCAAACTCTTCAATGCTTGGATAAGAAGATTGTGTGCCTTTACCTGCAACACTTAAACCAGAAAACATCACGGCTTTATTTAACGCTTTTTCAATATTATTGGTGTGAACATAATAATGGGAGAAACAACCAATAAAAGCATCCCCCGCCCCACTGGTATCTATTGCATCAACTTCAATGGCGGGAATATATTTTTCAATGTCGCCATTCATCCATAATGCGCCTTTTTCACCTAATGTAACGATGACATTCTTAAAGCCTTTTTGTAATAAAGAACAAGCGGCTTCACGAATTTCATCCATTGTGGTGATTGGCATACCCGTCAAAATTTCAAGTTCTGTTTCATTCGGAACAAAAAAGTCACAACGAGCCGCAATATCAAGATCTAATGCTTTTGAAGCCGGTGCAGGATTAAATAACACAGGAATATGGTGTTTATTACCGAACTCGATAGCGTGATACACCGTTTCAAGCGGGATTTCTAATTGTAGTACGATTATTTTGCATTTTTTCAGGCTATCTGTTGCTCTATCAATATCCTCTGGCGATAAATGCTGATTAGCACCTTTCACAATTAAAATGCTATTTGATGATTGAGAAGTCACAAAAATAGGTGCAACACCGCTTGTTGTACCGGGCACTTTTTCAACATAGCGTGTATTTATGCCATAAGATTCTAAATTCATGATGGTGTTATCCGCAAAAATATCATCACCAACCTTTGTTAACATCATCACTTTTGAATTTAATTTAGCTGCAGCAACCGCTTGATTTGCCCCTTTGCCACCGCAACCAATCTTAAATGCTGGCGCCTCAAGGGTTTCCCCCTCTTTTGGCATCCTATCTATATAGGTGATCAAATCCACCATATTTGAACCAATCACTGCGATATCCATAGCGCCTCTTGCTCTTATGTAAAATTTATAAATGTGAAAATAGTGACATTTTGATAGATGTATAACAGTATCATGTTATTTAAATATCATTTGTGATTGTTATCTCGTTAAAACAGCACTAATATGTTGCCAAACTAACATGAGTGATAAATAACAATCTTCTTATTAAGGAATATACTATGCGTCCATTAGCTAATTATATCGATCATACCCTTCTTGCAGCAGATACAACTGAAGCACAAATCAAGAAATTGTGTGCTGAAGCAGTTGAACACGGTTTCTTCTCTGTTTGTATTAACACTTCTTACATCCCTTTAGCAAGAACTTGCCTTGAAGGAAGTGATGTAAAAGTCTGTTGTGTTATCGACTTCCCATTCGGGGCGGGTTTAACAGCAACAAAAGCATTTGAAGCGGCTGAAGCTATTCGTCAAGGCGCACAAGAAGTCGATATGGTTATCAATATCGGTATGTTAAAAAGCGGTCGTTTAGACTTCGTAAAACAAGATATTGAAGCAGTAAAAGCCGCTTGTGGTAATACAACTCTGAAAGTTATTTTAGAAACTTGCTTATTAACTGATGACGAAGTACGTTTAGTTTGTGAAATGTGTCGTGAGATCCGCGTTGATTTTGTGAAAACATCAACAGGATACAGTACAATGGGCGCAACAGAACATCATGTTGCTTTAATGCGCAAAACCGTTGGTGATGAAGTTGGTGTGAAAGCATCAGGTGGTGTTCGCGATCGCCAAACAGCATTAAACATGATCAAAGCAGGTGCAACACGTATCGGTGCAAGTGCAAGTGTCGCTATCGCAACAGATTCAGATGCACCTGAATCAAACTACTAATTATTTAGCGTATATTTTCTTGGAGTACGCTATTCGATAACACAAGGATCCTTCGGTGATAGAGACCAAACAGCACGAACGTTTGCGCCGCCTCAGTGAATGTATAAAACGCTCAGGTCGCATACATCTTAAAGACGCCGCGAGGATCCTTGAAGTTTCTGAAATGACAATTAGGCGCGACCTTAGTTCTGATGCCGAAAACCCTTTTCCGATGTCATTATTAGGTGGCTACATTGTTGCATTAGCCCAGCCTCATTCAGGGTTAATCTCAACATTCTCTGATATTATTACGCCGGATCAAACTGAAGAACTTCATATTCCTAATCTTGCTGCTGGCATGGTGTCTGACGGTGATGTTCTTTTTTTCGATAACGGACAGTTTATTCCTACACTGATTGAGCTAATTCCCGATAATCTGCATTTCATGGGGATCTGTTATTCTCACCGCGTATTTTTGGCATTAAGTCAGAAAAAAAATGCCACCGTATTACTTTGCGGAGGTGAATATCGTCCTAAAAGTGATTCATTCTATAATCCTACCCAGACTTCTTATCTTGATAGCATTAATCCTAAAAAAGCCTTTATTTCAGCCGAAGGTGTTCATCTCGATTTTGGCGTTACCTGTTATAACATCGACGATCTGTACATGAAGAAAAAAGCAATGGATAAATCTATTCGTAAAATTTTACTCACCAAATATCACTATTTTGATGAAACAGCGACAGGCAATATGGGCGATTTAGCTCAGTTTGATGTTGTTATCACAGATAGAAAATTAACGGATGATTACGAAGATTATTGCCGAAAAAATTCCGTAAAAGTGATTTATTAAATTAAATAATAGAGAGCTAACTTAAATAGATAATAAAGAAAAGCTAACCTTAAATTAAATAAAATCGATTCATTCTTTTTTTAAAAAATAAAGAAAAATCACACCACTTTTTGATTGCCAATGCAAAAAAAAGTGGTTAATATGCCCGCGATTTATTATTTTTCATCCATTTCAATTAACTGCAAGGAGGTATCCCATGACAACGACAAATATGAATACTCTTTGCGGACAATCTCAGAAGTAATCCTTTTTTCCTTCTTTTTGCTGTCCGCCAATCAATTTATTTTTTTATCCTTTACATTATATGGATTGGTATATGGACAAGTGTGTTCATTATTTATCTGATAGCGTTTGTTATATCGCATCGGATAATACTTGGATTGAAAGCAAAGCAATCCAACAATTAGAAACAACCGCTCAACTTCCTGATATGGCTTATGTTGCAGGTATGCCTGATTTGCATCCTGGCCGTGGTTATCCCATTGGCGCTGCCTTTTTTTCTGTTAATCGCTTTTACCCTGCTTTAGTCGGTAATGATATTGGCTGTGGTATGACGCTCTTTCAAACTGAGTTTAAAAACAGCAAACTCAACTTAGATAAAGCGGAAAAACAGTTGAGTGAAATGAGTGATATCGCACCTTCAGAATGGCTAGAAGCGCATCTACCGACTGAAATGCAAAACCATCCTTTCGCTGGCTCTTTAGGCTCTATTGGTGGTGGTAATCACTTTGCTGAATTTCAACAAATTGACCAAGTGATTAATGAAGCGCTTTTCGCTGCAAGTGGTATCAATAAAAAACAGTTATTGCTATTAGTTCACAGCGGATCGAGAGGTTTAGGACAATCTATCTTACGCGCCCATACTGAGCAGTTTGGTCATAAAGGGCTTGTTGCTAACACCGAAGCAGCAAATGAATATTTGCAAGCCCACAATAATGCTCTTGATTACGCAAAGATTAATCGACGTCTTATTGGTGAAAGAATGATGCGCCAAATTCGTACTCAAGGTGTAGTAATTTCTGATGTAAATCATAATATTGTAGAGCCTTGTGAATTATATGGTCAACAAGGTTGGTTACATCGTAAAGGTGCAACACCCGCACATCACGATATGGTGGTTATTCCGGGATCACGCGGTGATTATAGCTATATTGTGAAGCCGCTTATGTCTGAATTAAGCGAATTAAGCCTTCATTCATTGCCTCATGGTGCAGGTAGAAAATGGATGCGTACAGAGTGTAAAGGGCGATTATCACACCGTTTTACACCTTTACAACTTTCACGAACAGCATTAGGTAGCCGTATTATTTGTGCCAATAAACAACTGATTTATGAAGAAGCACCACAATCTTATAAATCGATTGAGACGGTGATTGAAAGCATGGTGAATATTGGATTAATCGAAGTCATCGCGCGTTTAAAACCGGTGATCACCTATAAAACAAGTGGAGAGATGGCGTAATGTTATTACAATTCACCTCCGCACAAGGCCCTGAAGAGTGCTGTTTAGCTGTTGAAAAAGCGTTAAATTATTTTTTGAAATCAACCACAAAACAGCAAGTAAACGTCACGGTTCTTGAAAAAGAGCCTTCACGTCATGGCTTAAAATCAGCGTTAGTGTCTCTTGAAGGTGCTGATGCACAGGCTATCGCGCAACAGTGGGCAGGCTCTGTACAATGGCAATGTGCAAGCACATTACGACCACGGCATAAACGTAAAAATTGGTTTATTGGTGTTGCTTGTTTTGAACAACCTGATGAAATTAATGACAAAGAAATTGTCTTTGAAACCATGCGTTCAAATGGTCCCGGCGGTCAGCATGTTAATAAAACAGAATCGGCAGTCAGAGCAACACATATTGCCACTGGCATTAGTGTGAAAGTGCAATCAGAACGTAGCCAGCACGCAAATAAAAAGCTCGCTAAGCAACTTATTGCATGGCATTTAGAGGCTTATATGATGAAACAACACGCTTCATTAAATAGCCAACGCCATATTGCCCATCACCGAGTTATTCGTGGCGATGCCACACTCTGTTTTAGTGGCAACGATTTTGTTCTTATAAGCAAATAATGTTATTCATCTAACAAAAGCAAAGCCACGATTTTTAATCGTGGCTTTTTTGAGACAAAAATACCCTGCAATAAGATTTTTTAAATTAAAAAATCAATAAAGCATATAGTGAGTTTTAATAAATAAATCTTACAGTTAATACATTTATTTTATTTAATTAATCTTATTTCTTTTAATAAATCACACTTATTAAAATATAACTATTATTAATATTAATTAAATGGCTGCTGGTGTATTTCGCATTTTAACCGTGAACGTTACAACCGCAGAAGCAACTAATGCAATAATCATAAACATAAATGCGCTGTCGTAACTACCACCACTTGCTTTAATTAAAAAGCCCATAACCGGTGCAGAAACAACACCCGCCATTTGACCACCAAAGTTAACAATCCCTGAAGCACGACCCATGATTTTATTTGGAATAGTATCCATTAAAATACCCCAGAACATTGCCATGGCGAAGAACATAAATAATGCTGAAATACACTGGTATACAACAGCCATATCAGCACTTTCAACGGTATATGTCATATATAAGAAACCGGCTGCAATCACTGCGGTAATCATATATAACCATTTACGCTGTGATTTACATTTATCAGAAACATACCCCCCTAATAATGTACCACCAGCACCAAATAAGAATGGGATCGCCGCCATTACCCCTGTTTTAGCCAAAGAGAATTCACGAACAGTAATTAAATAACTTGGTAACCATGTTGAGAATCCCCAAAAGGTAATATCAAACAAAAACCAAATTGCTGCCATTTGCCATAGTACTGGCATCTTTAGCACATCTTTAAAAGGTACTGCTTCAACAGGTTTATCCGTTAACGTACCATCTGCGGCTAACTCATCGAGATCTTGCTGGGTGATACTTGGGTGATCTTTGGGATTATCACGAGTAAAGAAATAGATACCCGCTGCAATTAATAGACCGGGAATACCTAAAACAATAAACACCATATGCCAGCCAAAAGCACCGATGATACTCGCAGCAACAATAACCGCTAATGCAGGGCCTAAGGTATTTACTGTTGATTGAATTGCCGTTGCACGACCACGCTCTTTAGATGGGAAATAAGTTGAGATCATTTTCCAAGAAGCGGATGGAAAACAACCTTCACCAATACCAAATAAGAATCGCACCGCTAACATTAACGGTAATGTAAATACCATCCCCGTTAAGCTGGTGAAGACTGACCACCATGCAATGCCGATTGCCATAATTTTACGTGCGCCAAAGCGGTCAGCTAAGAAACCGCCCGGTATTTGGAATGCCGCATAACCGACAAAGAACGCACTGATGATTAAGCCTTGTTGTGTGGTATCAAGATTAAGATCACGCCCAATAAAGGGTAATGAAACACTCATTACCATTCTATCTAAGAACGAAAGTAACCATGCTAACCAAATTAAGGATAAAACGGTGTAACGAGCTTTCCATGTTTTCTTCTGTTGAAGATTTGGAATAATATTTGAACTCATTTTCCTGTTCCTCAGGTAAGGGGAAACCATCACGGTTGAAGAACAACCGTGATAAACAGAGATAAGATTTAACGTTTAAGAGCGTTATTGTGTTTTTGTGTCGTTATGCTCTTAAAACATGACCACTACAGGCGTAGCTTTCGACCCCATTAATTAATGCGATACGACCATTGACCATCACCAAATCGATCCCTTCAGGGTATTGGTTTGGTTCAACAAACGTGCCTTTATCAATAATGGTTTCAGGGTCGAACATCACAATATCAGCGGCATATCCCTCTTTAATTAAACCTCTATCGGTTAATCGAAGGACTTCAGCCGGTTTACCTGTCATTTTGCGGATGGCTTGTTCCCAAGTGAGGCATTTTTCTTCTCTGACGTATTTCCCTAAAACACGCGGGAATGCACCAAATACACGAGGATGAGGCTTACCTGCACCCATTAACCCATCAGTACAGACGTTTTGTTCAGGGCGACATAAGAATTTAATAACGTGTTCTTCTGTACCGTAAAAATCCACCATGCCTACCGCATTTTCTTCTTCATATAGCAGATCGAAGGTTGCGTTATACGGATCTTTACCTCTCAATTTGCCTAGCTCTACAAGGCTAAGCCCAACAGCATCTTGGTTTTTTTCTGTTTTAGAGCTAGTCACATAAATATTTTCTAACCCTGCGAAATCAATAAAGTTATCCCAGCCCGGAATGCCTTTTTCGATATCTTCAATCATCTTTTTACGCAGTTCAGGAGAAGCCAAGCGTTCTAATAATTTCTCTGTACCGCCTGCGTGAACCCAAGGCGGTAAAATCACCCCAAGCATGGTACTGCCTGCCACATACGGGTATTGGTCAAAAGAGATACGAATGCCCTCTTTTTGTGCTTGCTCTAACATACCAAGCATTTCGTCAATTAATCCCCAGTTTTTCTTACCGCAAACTTTCATATGGGAAATATGCAACCAAACACCTGATGCTTTAGCGATATCAATAAGCTCTTGAGTTGATTGAATAATATCGTCAGCTTCACTACGCTGATGAACAACAAAAATGCCATTATGCTTTGCTGTAACCTTACAAAGTTCGATCATTTCAGCGGTATCACCAAAGGCACAAGGCATATAAATCAATCCAGTTGATAAACCAAACGCCCCTGCTTTTAACTCACGCTCTAAGATCTCACACATCTTGGCGACATCTTCACGAGTAGAAGGATTACCTTCTAATCCCATCGCTTCCATTCGAATGTTGCCATGAGGAACAAGGTAAGCAAGATTCGTTGCAGAGCCTCTCGCTTCCAACATACCTAAGTAACCTTCAGTATTTTTAAAATGCCAATCAATACTGTCCGAATCACCATCTAAACCCGCAATATTCTTACGCCATGCTGAAATATATTGTTCTGGTAATGGTGCTAACGCGACACCATCTTGCCCTAACAATTCAGTGGTGATCCCTTGGCGAATTTTGGCAGATAAAGCGGGATTAAGTAGAGCAGAAAGATCAGAGTGAGTGTGAGTATCAATAAAACCGGGACAAACTATCTTCCCTGTTGCATCAATAATCTGATCATTTGTTTTTGCATCAAACTGGCCGATTTTTATTATTTTCCCTTCATTAACCACAACATCAGCTTGAAATGCACTTGCCCCTGTTCCATCAATAACAGTGGCGTTTTTAAATATTGTTTTCATTCTGTTATTTCTCCAAAGAGCATCTGGCTGTTTCGCCAGATACTCTTCTAGTAAGGATTTATTTCGTAAGAATTAAAGGTGATAAAGGCTGTTCATAATGCTGTAATAGCCACTCGCAGCACCTTTTAACTGTTCAACTTCAATATATTCATCAATGGTGTGCGCTAAGTTCTCGCGAGAGGGGCCAAAACCAATAGTTTTAATACCCGCCTCACCCGCATAATGGCTACCGTTAGTACAGAAAGAGTATTGTGTAACAGTCGGTTTAAAGCCTGACTCGTGCAGCCCTTTTAAAATGCTTTGTACATAAGGATCGCTCTCTTCTAATACCCAACCAGGGAAGAAACGTTCACCTTCAATAGTGGCTCCGGTGTAACATTTTTCAGTGCCGTAGACATAAGAGACTTTTGCTTTAAAATCAGCATCTTGAGAAGCAAGTTCATCAATCGCTTTTTGTAATGGTGCAAGCACTTCTTCTTTCGTTTCACCCACTAACAAACGGCGATCGTAAGTGGCGCGACAATATTCAGGCACAACCGAAGCGCCCGGATAAGGTGATGATTTAATATCTGTTAGTTCTAAGATCCCTTTTCCTAATACAGGATGAACCGATGGTGTTAAGGTTCTGATCTTCTCGATCAGTTTTGCCATTTTATAAACAGAGTTGATCCCTGCATCTGGATTGGCTGAATGAGCGGGTTTACCAAAGGTTTCAACCACAATTTCAGCACGACCGCGTTGCCCAATTTTGAGGTTTAATTCAGAGGCTTCACCAATCACCACATAATCTGGTTTATAGCGCTCAGAAACGAGTCTTGCGGCAACACCTTCAAAACACTCTTCATGCACAATACAAGAGACATAAATACGACCAGCAAAATTGCGCTGATTATCCTGACCATAAAAACCTATCGCTGAAATCATCGCAGCGACGGCACCTTTCATATCACTGGTGCCGCGACCATAAATCTTGCCGTCTTTGATTTCTGCACCATAAGGTTTTTCTTTCCAGTCACGCTCACTCACCGGTACAGTATCGATATGACCATCAAAAATAAGGGTTTTCCCTGGGTGTTGACCTATAATTCCGCCAATGATATTGCCGTATTTATCAATATGAATATCGTCAAAATCATAGTTTTTCATCATCTCTTCTATGACCTTAACAACGTTACCTTCTTCACCTGAATAGCTTTTTTGTTGGATTAATAATTGGCAATTCTTAATAACTTCATCAAATCGGTTTGCTGATAACATACTTGTTCACTCCAAAAGACTTATTTGTTTTTTAAAATTGTTTGAAGCTAGGCAACTCACCATCCCACACGATATCGCGATAACGTTCAGGATCAGTGTCACCTTCAGTGCTTATCACAAGCACTCGTGCATTTTCATCTAATCCCAGCGCTTCTTTCGCACTCTGATAGACAGGTGATTGCATCAAAATAGAGAGCAAGCCTGTTGTCACAGCACCAGATTCACCAGAAATGATGTGCGGATCACCGGGTAAAGGGTTCCCTAAAATCCGCATTCCCCTCGTCGCGACGGCATCAGGGCAAGAGAAAAATGCCGCTGAATAATCGCGCAATAAATTCCAACCAATACTATTCGCTTCACCACAAGCAAGCCCTGCCATAACTGTTTGTAAATCCCCACCAACAGGAATAGCATCTGCTTTTCCTGATACCGCAGATTGATATAAACAGTCAGCAATGCGCGCTTCGGCCACAATCACTTTCGGTGCTTGTTTGCCATAAGCTGCGATTACCATGCCTTGCACCATACCCGCAAAAGAACCCACACCGGCTTGCACAAAAATATGCGTCGGGGGAACTTCATGTAATTGCGCGAGAGATTCCAGCATTAAAGTGCCATAGCCTTGCATGATCCAAAGAGGGATCTCTTCATAGCCATCCCATGCAGTATCTTGAACCACAATCCAGCCATATTTTTCAGCCATTTCAGCCGTCATTCTCACTGCATCGTCATAGTTCATATCAACGATTTCAGCGACTGCACCTTCACGTAAAATGGCATCTAAACGTTCTTGAGATGATCCTTTTGGCATATAAACCACAGCGTTTTGCTTTAACTGTCTTGCCATCCAAGCAACGCCACGTCCATGATTCCCGTCAGTGGTTGTCGCAAAAGTCACGCCATTTAACTTTTTCCTGATCTCATCACTGATCATTACCTCATAAGGTAATTCACTTATGTCCATTTCAAGGAAATCAGCAATATGGCGTGCCATCGCATAAGCACCACCTAACGCTTTAAATGCTTTTAAACCAAAACGAAAAGACTCATCTTTGAGATATAACTCACCAATCCCTAATGTTTTGGCTAACTGGGGTAAATGAAATAACGGTGTAGGCGCGTATCCTGGAATAGTTCTGTGAAAATCTAACGCTTTGACTAACTCTTCATAACGAAAAGGGGCAAGCTCCGCGGTTGGTTTTCGCGTAAATGAACTTTGGTTAATCAGGTACTGCAATTGCTCCTGCATGGAATTACCTCTTAATCACACTTTAAAATTCGCGATAACCCAATATCGCGATTAATCGGAATACATAGGGTTATCCCCTATATCGCAATATGTATGCCAACTCATTCAAAAAGCATTTAATAAAAACATAACCATTTGATTTAAAATATATTTATTGTTTTAACGATTAAGAGATGAAATTAATAATGCAGAAAAGCTGTGATCTAGGCGGTTTTATTTAGGTGATAAATTATCAATAATAAGAAACTGTGTGAGCTTTATACAAAAACAACATAACTAACTAATAAATAATAATTAAATTAAACACACCAAACAGATGGTGATAATTTATTATCAATATTGATAATTTTAAGGTGAGAATGTGATGCACTCATTACTAAGTACCCTACAAGATGAAATCAGCAAATACACCGATGCCATTGCGGGTATCACTGGTACTGATGTTGAAATTATTGATAACAACTTAATTCGTATTGCAGGTACAGGTCGTTATCGCTATATGCTCAATCAAGATGTCTCTAGTAATGGATATATTTATCGCCATGTACTGCAAGTCCAGCAAACTATTCTGATTGAAGATCCAAAAGAAAACGCGCTCTGCCAGCTATGTCAAAATCGCTTAACTTGCACCGAAGAGCTTGATCTTAATGCACCAATTTTTCTCAATAACCAAGTTATTGGTGTAATTGGTATTATCTGTTCTAACCGAGAACAGAAAATGTTTTTGATGAAACAAAAACAAGCCTTTATCACTTTTATCGAACAATTTTCAGAGATGATTTCAAGTCGTGTTTTTGAATGTCTTGAAAGGCTTAGAGAGCAAGAGCGGTTTGGTACTTTTCGAAACTTAATTGATGTGATGGATAGAGGTGTTATCGCTATTGATAGCTTAGGCAAAATTTGGCATGCTAATCTTTCTGCTCTACGTTTTTTTGATTGTGAATTAATTGGGCAGTCTCTTGATATCGATATGACTGGTGATATTCTTTATGGTGATGAAGAAGCGTGGCTAATATTAAATCAACAGCGCTATCATGTTCTGTGTAAAAAAATCACCTTTTCGTCTATGGATAATGACCAACTCACCATGGTTATTTTCCATGATGCCCGCGATTATATAATGCAAGTAAATACCTTATCTGTTGATGAAAATCCTCACTCGCCTTTAATTGGCAACTCGCAAAATATGATCCAATTAAAAAGCATGTTAAGCAAAGTGGCTGTTAGCCACGCCAGTGTACTTATCACAGGAGAAAGCGGTTCAGGTAAAGAAGTGGTTGCTTACACTATTCACCAACAAAGCCTACGCACAAAACAGCCTTTTATTACCATTAACTGCGCAGCTATCCCAGAACAACTGCTAGAAAGTGAGCTTTTTGGTTATGTCCGCGGTGCATTTAGTGGCGCTGATCCTAAAGGGCGTATTGGTAAATTTGAATTAGCGCATGGTGGAAGCCTATTCCTAGATGAAATTGGGGATATGCCTTTACATCTACAAGCCAAACTTTTACGAGTGCTTCAAGAAAAAAGCATCACTCGTGTTGGCTCTAATAATATGATCAATATTGATGTAAGGATCATTGCCGCTACCAACAAAGATCTGCGTGAAATGGTCAATAAAGGGCAATTTCGTGAAGATCTGTTTTATCGCCTGAATGTCGTTCCAATCCATACGCCTGCATTACGTGATCATCGAGAAGATATTGCAGAACTTGCACAATTCTTTGCTGATGATCTGGCGTCAACCTATCAACGACCGGCTACAAAAATCCCCAACGTTGTTATTAACTACTTATATTCCTATGATTGGCCCGGCAATATCAGAGAGCTACGCAATGTGATTGAATATATGTATGTTATGCAAGGCGATACTATTGATTTAAACTTAAGCCATCTGCCACCATATTTGTTAGAAAAAACAGGAACGATAAATAATAAAAATGAATATTTATTAGAGCCAATAAAAGAGAATAAAAAAAATAATGATAACCCATCCCAATTAAATAAAGAGAAACATAATTTAAAAATAAAAAGACACCGTTTAGAACATCAAACCATCATGCAAATATTAGAGAAAACAGGGCATACTCTTGATGGAAAGAAAAAAGCCGCGGAAATATTAGGAATAAGTATTGCTACGCTATACAGAAGAATGAACAAGTTATAATTCGATAATTATCTGTCTTTATTCTACTAACACGAGTAATCATTTTTAGACTATTTATTTTATGGATTTTTACTTATATATGTATGACAATTTTCTCTATATACCCAATATATACCCAATTATTTAAACTTTTGTCATTTTACTATGTAAAATTACTCTATATTTGTAACTAAATATATTATCAATTAAATAAACTTAAACTATTTTATAGTGGTACTTTAATTGCACATTAAGACAACCAAATGAAAATATTGAATTTTTATTTCTAATTTCATTGTAATGTTAACGATTATTTTATTTTTCATAAGAAAATTTTGTAACATTGTCCACAAGACATCATTAAATAAAGCCATTAAACTGCTTCCCAGTCAAAACCAATTAGAACGTAATAACGTAATCAGTATTATTTAAAAAATGATAATTTCATCTAAATATGACCTTTATCTAATTAATTAATACTAACAAGCTATTTTATAAAAGATTATATCTTGTTATTTAATTTATCTGTTTAAAGCACTTGTATATTTCAATGCTTTTACTAAATTTATAATTGGTAATAGTAAGTTAATCTCTAAATTAAATAGCATTTAATCTGTTTTCATTGAGAAAACAACTACTATTTATATAAATCTATAGAGGTCATAAAATGACTATTTCGACAAAAAAATTTCTTCCTATCGCTTTACTTGTTTCTGCAATAACGGCAAGTACGGGTGTATTAGCAGCTGAAACGCAGACAGGTACTTTATCCTTTAAAGGATTAATCTATTCTTCTTCTTGCATTATCGATATTAACGACACTAATTCACCTAATGCGAATATATTAATGGGTCGTTATCCTACCAGCGCATTTAATGGAAAAGATTCGGAAGTGGGTGGTGAAAATGGTAATGGTAAAATTGAAATTACTTTAGAAAACTGTCCACCAGTAGGGAAAGTGACGCTTAAATTAGATGGTAAAGCAGATAGCAGCTCAGACCAAACTTTAGCATTAGATAATCCAACGGATTCTAAAACAGCTCAAAACGTAGGTATCCGTATTTATAACGTTAAAAATCCATCTACACCATTGGTGATTAATGGAAGTAAATCTGAAACTATTGATGTAACAGGTGCTGACTCTTCTTGGACGGCTGAATTTGTTGCTAAATATATTAGTACCGCAAGCACTGTTACTGCAGGTCAAGCTGATGCAACACTGAATTACACTATCACTTATCAATAATAATTAAGCGCAGGTTAATGATTTAACCTGCGTCTTTAAATAAAGGTTGTCATCGTTATGTCTTTTAAAAAAATACTTTTAGGGTTAGGACTCATATTTAGCACTGTATCATCAAGCTTTGCTGGTTTTGGCTTAGAAACTACCCGTGTTATTTATAATGAACAGAGTAATAACGAGGGCTTTGTTGCATTTAATACCGATAAAGACACCAACTATTTATTACAATCTTGGATTGAAGATCTTAATGGCAAGGTCACACAAAACTTTGTGATCACCCCTCCATTATTAAAACTTGTTGCACAGCAAAAAAATACGCTACAAGTCACTAAAAATACAACATTACCTAATGATGTTGAGTCAATGTATTGGATTAACGTAAAATTTGTCGCGCCAAGCAATGAAGATTTAGAAAATGTTTTACGTTATTCCATGACTAACAAAATAAAATTAATTTATCGCCCGCAATCTCTTAGCAATATTAATATTGAAGAAGAAATAAAATCGCTTAAATGGTCAATTAAAAATGGAAATTTAGCCGTTGTTAATAACTCTCCTTTATTTGTGAATATTGGAAAATTATCTATTAACAATCATGAAATAGAAGAGAACCCTGGTTATTTACCACCAAAATCCGAAACCATAATAAAAACAAATAAAATACCGACTAGTCAAAGTAAAATCCAACTTCTTTATATTGATGATTTTGGAAAAGGTGTTCCAGTAGATTTTAAATTATAACTAAGAGATTTAATTTAATATGAAAATGGAAAAAGGAATGGATAATTATTTTAATAAATCCTCACTCTATTTATTGATAGTAGGAGGTTTATTTACCTCCTTCAATACTTCAGCAGATGATTATTATCCACCTAATCTATTGAATATTGAAGGTAGTTCACAACAAGTTACCAATGAAGATCTCAGTGTATTTAGAGAATCATCTATCGCGCCTGGTCACTATTACGTTGATTTCTTTATTAATAAAAATCGTATTTTCAATCGTGAAGTAGAATTCGCATTAATGGATGATGCTGATAATAAAAAAGTCTTAGTTCCATTATTAACGGATGATGAATGGTATCAGGCGGGTGTTGATATTCCGAGTGAATTAATTAATAAAGACGACAAATTTATTAACATTAGTCTTATTGAGCACACCGTTGGCGTACTTGATTTAAACAGAAGTCATTATATTCTGACAATACCGCAAAAATATATTAACGAAAATAGGCTCCAACTTAACGAAGTTAATAATTGGAATTCAGGTATTCCTGCAGCTTTAGTTAACTATTCATTTTCATCATTTAATCGTCGCAGTAACGGTGAAACAAACGATAGCTATTATGGCAATATTCAAAGCCAAGTTAACGTTGGTGCATGGCGTTTTTATAATTATTCGACATGGGCAAGAAATGAGAATGGTGAAAATAGATGGAATACATTAAGTAACGTTCTTTCTAGAGACATTTATGCGTTAAAAAGTGAATTACAGGTTGGTGATCTTTACAGTTCATCTCAGTTATTTGACTCTGTTAAATATCGTGGGTTGAAGTTAATGACAGACCGCCTAATGACGCCTTACCAAAATAGAACCTACGCCCCAGGTGTAGTTGGCATCGCTAATTCAGAATCCATCGTGACTATTACGCAAAATGGGCAAATTATTTATAAAAAGAGCGTGCCCGCAGGACCTTTTAATATTATTGATTACTCCCCAATGAGTAGCGGAGGAAATTTATATATTAATGTCAAAGGATCTGATGGCTCCGAAAAGAATTTCATTGTGCCTTTTTCTTCTATTGCCAGTCTAGAACGAAAAGGCGAAATAAAATATAGCTTTTCAACAGGTAAATACGACAGCCACAATAGTGGTGATGGCACTTATTTAGCCCAAACTGAAGCTTTTTACGGTTTAACGGATTACGTCACACTTTATAGCGGCTTATTGGTTGCTGAAAAATACCAGTCTTTTGGTTTAGGTAGTGGAATTAACTTTGGTAGTTATGGTGCAATTACCGCCGATTGGCTCTATGCCAAATCAACGGTTAATCATGATGAATCTTTAAATGGTAATGCCTTTAGAGTTAATTATTCGAAAAATATTGAATTAACTAATACCAACGTTTCTGTAGTGGGTTATCGCCATTTTGATGCTAATTTTCTTAACTTCAATGATGCAATGGAGTACAAAGATAAAGAGTATCAAACAAATGATGGGCTAAAAAATGAATATACGATGTCAATTAGCCAACCTTTATTTTCAAATAACTCATCAATAAACTTAAACTCTATTATTTATAAATATGCTGACGGCAAAAACATTAGCTCTTATAACATTGGTTTTAATAGCTCAATAAATAAAATTAACTACAGCATTTATTATACTTATTATGATGGTAATCGATTCGATAATAACGATAAAAACACTTATGATCTAAGTATGAATATTAGTATCCCATTAACGTGGAATGAAAACTATGTATGGGCAAACTATGCTGTCTCAACCAATAATAATGACCAAACCTTGCATACTGCACGTTTAAGTGGAACTTATGGCGAAAGAAATCAAGCAAGCTGGGATGTTTATCAAGGTTATGGCAATAAAGGCGTTAACTATAGCGGCGGATTAAATGGTTCTTATAAAACGTCAAGTGCTATTGTAAATGCGGGTTATTCATACTCAAAAGATAGACAAAATCTTAACTACGGAATTAGTGGCGCTTTTGTTGCGACACAATATGGTGCTGTACTTACACCATCGTTACAACAAACAAACGCTTTAATTCTGACGAAAGATACTGCTGGCGTTGAAGTGATTAACGGCCAATCTGTGAAAACAAATGGTAGTGGTTTAGCGGTTATTTCGGGTATGTCTGCATATCAGAAAAACAGTATTAGCATTGATACTAAATCTATCCCAGCAGATACTGAGATTTCTAATAACATAATGAGTAATATTATTCCGACTAAAGGCGCATTAATCCTTGCTGACTTTGATGCTAAAAAAGGATTTAAATTCTTACTCACATTAGAAACACCTGATAAACGTGTTATTCCAATGGGTGCTCAAGCAGATCTGGGACAAACAGAAAAGCAATTAGTAGCCAACTTTAATCAGCTTTATTTTGTTGCAGATAAACCACAAGGTGATATTCAAGTTTCTTGGAAAGCTGATGGTAAAACCTATAACTGCCATGCCAACTACAATGCGAAGAATGAATCACCAACCAATGGGTTATATATTTTAACTGCTGAGTGTAAATAAGGAAATAAAATGACCAACTGCAAAAAGAAAACCAATAATTTATTATTTCTTACTTTTATACTTGGTTTATCTTCTACTCCATTTTATAGCTATGCTGCGCCAAACTGTGTTAATAATGGCGGTATTAAGCACGGCACTATGGATGCAAAAGCAGGTACGATTGAATTAACAGGTTCAATTAAAAAAAACCAAGAAATAGGCCGTTTTACCTTTGTAAGAGATGGCTCTGACGTTTCTGTTGCAGATTGTCCTGATGGCGCTGAAGTTTATGCATATGCGACATATAGTGAAGCCAGTGGTGTTATACCCACCTATTATATGGATATTGATGGCAGACCTGCTTATTATGTTGTCCGCAATGCCCCTATTGTTGGTTTAGATGATTATGCTTATGTGTTAATTGACAATAAAACACAACACTCTTTTAGAAGTCAGCCGGGACAAGAGATCCCTGTTAATGATAGTAAACTTTATTCAAGAGATGCGACGGTTATTGTCTATTCCACAAAAGATAACCCTAAGTCACAACGTTTCACTACCCAATATATTGGCTCTGTGTTAATTAATCGCTTTAATTCTGGTGGTGGTACAACAGCGGTAGGTTTTAGTTATCGCCTTTCTGTTAATATTATTAGTGCGCCAACATCATGTAGCACTGAAAATACGAACCTTGTTATGAATCTTCCTAGAATATCAACATCTGCATTTCCTAAAATGGGTTTTCCAACTGAGCAAGCCTACGCTGAAGATCATCTAAAAATTAATTGTACTGGCAATGTTTCCGCCAAAATAAAACTGATGGCAAATAATACCGCAAGCTATGAAGGTCAAGAATCGGTTATTAAAGCAGATAATGAAGGTGGCCGAGATAATGCAGAAGGTATTGGCTTCGTTGTCACATCGCCATTAAGCAATAATACACGTTTAGTGAATAACCAATTTGTTAAACTGGCCGATTTAACCAGTGGCTCAACAAGTGTGCCGTTAAAAGCTGAATATTTCCGTTATGGTGAGGAAATAAAACCAGGTAAAGTTAATGGCTCAGCAAATTTTGTGCTTGAGTTTAATTAAATTTAATAGCATAAGTTAAATAAAAAGATCACTCTACAAACTAATAACGCTATTAAATTAATTTTAATAGCGTTTTTTTATAAGTCACACTGTAAGTTGATTATTAATAAGGTATAATTTTTAAACCTAATATCGACTTAATAAAAATAATAAAAGTACTGATTTATCACATATTAATATCATGATAACTTACAAGGAAATCAATTAACATGAAGAAATATATATTTCTTTTCAGTTTTCTTCTCTCTGGATATTTAAGTGCAGCGCCTATCGATAATAATTCTGTAATAAACTTTGTAGAACATATAAAAAAATCGATCAGCTCAAGTTTCTACGAAAAAGAGAATTATAAAGGCAAAGAATGCTTAATAAAGGTGACATTATCTGATGATGGAAGATTAATTTCAGCTGTTCCAGATGAAAGAAACACGAAAAATGATAAATCACTTTGTGATATAGGCATTGAAATTATTAAAAAAACGAAGTTTCCTTCACCACCAGAAAATAAGAAGATCAGCAATAAAAATACGTTTTATATTGACTTTAGGCCGTAACTTGCAAGTAATAATGATTGATTAAGCGAAGATGATATAAAAAAGAAACAAAAAATTATAATTTTCACCTTAAGCTCTTTTTTCAAACAAACATGAGAAAGACATAAATCAATAAACACTTATTAATCATATCGATAGGTTAATTTAAATTTCAGTAAATTTTATTAGTTTAGTCAATTTCTATTTCATAAATTTTATGAAACTCCTTGCCTGCGTACATAGTGCCAGAAGTATATCCATCAATTTTAATCTGAATAATTCCCTTTAATAATGGTATTCCAGTGATACTAATCTCATGGAAGTCCTCATCTTTTTGGGTTTTACCTTGAAATGTTAGATATGAAATCTTCGGACTCCATGTCAATCCAGAGTCTTGAGGTATTATTTTGACAGAAATACCTTTGGGGCTAATATATCCTCCGGATATATTAATTGTCGCATTATACGCAATGCCGGAGGTTCCTACTGGTAACTGATCAGGCGTTACTTTTGGAGTCGGGTTGCCGCAACCCATCAATATTAGTGATGCAAAAAATAAAATTATAATCTTCATTTTACAATATTCGCTTGAAAACAAGTGCACCAAATATATGGTTTAATACATAATTCAGTGATTTTTCTTTCTTAACCCAAGCCTTAACCTCACCCCAAGAAAAACAATTTAAATTCACCACAGTATCTAAATTAGTTTCATTAGTAAGAACCGAATCATCTGCTCCAGCAAGAGTTCCGTTCCAGACGACCCAATGATTTTTACTCGACGTGTCTTGGTTTGGTAAACCAGTTAGCATACCAGCAGATATTAACGAAACGACCAGATATCCTTTTCTCTGATATTCATTTAAATCAAGAATATCTTTAAAACTAGAGGAGGATAAACTTATGTTATCAAAAACTTTTTGGTAACCGACCTTTTCAAACCACTCAGATAACATCCCCCACATTGTGACCCCAGCAGCTTCATCTTCAGCTGAGCTATAACTAAATATGGCATTTTCAGAGTCTCGCAAACTCGCCAAAGTGATCCAATCTAATCCGCTAACTTTTACTCTCCCATTGCCATAATAAAATGAGCCAGATGGCCTTTTGCAACTATTACCTGGTGTTATTCTTAGTTTTCCTATTTTTGTTGTTCCGTACTGCCATAATTCTCTAGCTACCTGTTTGTATATATCAGGCCTATCAATAAGCAAACTATAAAATAATGCAGCTGGCCCACAGAGACTAGTTGAACCTTGGTATGGATAATCAAAATGATCTAATCGTTGTACTAATTCAAACTCAAATAAATCCTTTTTGAAAAGGTCTCTAGGGCTTCCTACAGGATATTCTTTGGCAATAAATTGTCTTTCCGGTACGGAGATACGAAGCTCTATCGTATTATTCCCTTTGCTTTCTAGCTCAGCTTGTCCTGTAGATTCAAAGTAACATGCATTTTCTCTTTTTTTCTCGGAACAAGCTTTTCCTGCTATCAAGTCATCTAAGGTATACATTCTGATGAAAGGTTCTTTTAACGCAGGAGATACATTATCTAAGTGCTTGCGATACAACATAATTTCAACCATATAAATGGTTGTTGTTAAGTCAGTCGTATCAGAAGTTTGATGCTTTAATGTTTCATAGTTTGACTGCACTGGTTGCTTAGAAATACCTGATAATATGTAATGTTTTTTCTTACTAGAATCCATCCTATAAATGGTTAAGTCATATAACAAGTTATCGGCAGGAACGTTAGACTCTATTTTTGTATAAACAGTATAAGTAGGCATGATTTAATCCATTAACAAGTGAATAGTGACTTCATTTTTTCCTTTAGTATCATGCCATTGAGTATAGCCATCACCATCTGTTTTACCTTGAAATATCTCCCCTTCAGGGAGGTATATTTGGTATTCACGCTGTGCAAATGGTTCACCATGATCATTAAGGCACCGGTAACGAATATGATGTTTTTGAATTGATACTGGTACTTTTTGAGTCTCAGAGGATTGAGTATCTTGATAAGAACGATTACTTTCATCACGATAGCAATCTTGAATGGAATTAATGAATCGTGAATGGCACGGACATGAACTCAAACTTTCAAGTGTTCCTGCCACTTTTCGCCCTTCATCCCAGACACTATCACAGCCACCTATGATATAAAAACGACCTGAATGCTTGCCACAACTGACTATATCGCCTTCACGAGCACCGGCAACACCATACCATTGCATGGTATTGTCTCCCGTTAGTATTTGACCTCCACAAGTGGTTCTATCACCAACCCGTAAAAAATATCCTATTGCCATAATCAATCCTCATCCATAACTGAGGATCGATTATTTTATACATAAATAAAATTTACAATACTTAAATGAAATTTTTGCTTATTTATGAGACTAAATACATCATCTTCTAGAACAATGCTCATGCATTTTTTCAGTCATCACCCACAATGCTCTATTTAATTTAATATTCCCATCAATACCATTCACCGAATGTGTACGTGCTCGCTTATTTTTTACATTCTTACCTGATAATCCCCCCTTTAATTAAATTTTCCTGTAAGCGTTGGTATACTATCTTTCTTATCTTCCCATCGACGAGGCTGTAATATTTGTTCTTTAGTAATTGGTTGATGCTCTTCGACATAACGATCTGTGAGAGCAGCTTGTTGCACTTGGTTAACGGGCTTTAGGATAGGTAAAATCTCAATGAGTTCTTCCACTAAATCACCAATAGTATGAGCAAAATCGTGTTTAGCGGATGAAATCACTGTTTCTGAGCAGTAGCCCTGACTTTAGCATCAGTAAGAGCCATGACTTATCTCTTTGCGTTGGTATAAACTATTATCGAATCGAGAGATACCAACACGCTTAAACCAACAACATGCGACAGTGGGTACTTAATGTGGGTTGATTTTAGTATCCCTGCCGCTTCTTGGCTCACGATGGCCTCATTGCCGTTGTGCATGTTGAATAGCGTTAAGGTGTCTGCGTTGATATCGGGGTAGATAAAGGCACCGCCATTATTGAGCGAGCCATACTCCCAGTAGCCGCCATGATACTCATCACAGAATTGGCCCATCGTGGTGAAGATCACCACTTCAAAGGTAGCCCAGCCTTTTACTGCACCAAAATGGTTGAACCAAAAATCAAGGCGTTGTTCATCAGGGACTAATTCCATTGTGATAGCGGATTCGGTTGAATGATTCATAAGTTGATACTCCAATAAAAAGAATAAAAAGCGCCAATCCCGTTAAGGACTGGCGCTGAGAGTGATGAATAATGATTTAACGTAAGAGATTAAAAAAACAGGCTCCACAGGGATTTAGCGACGGAGACGATGCTGTTTTTGACTGTACCAATCGTGCTTTTTATCAAGACAGCTAGGGGAAGGATGTCTATCAGCGTGTCGACGATATAACTGACGCATTGCCCAAAATCATTAAGTACGAGGGTTTCTACAAAGGTGGTTCTATAAGTTGAGTGTAGCTGCCTAGCGATGCCACTACAGACTTCTGTGGGTAATATTTGTGTTGGTTTTCCTATTAATTCAGTAGGTTATAGTCTTCTATCGCAGACACGACCATTACAAAATGATGTGGCTTAAATGTGGTAATCACTGCTTGTATTTTTATATCAAGTTAGTAACTTGTTTTAGGGATGGCTGGTGGTACTCCTTAGGGGGGACGTCACACTAAGCAAACGTATTGGGGAATCATGGAAAAATGAAGTTACAGGCGGTCAGGGGCTGTATTTTAACTGTAATGCGATAGCGAGTACTTACATTCGGTCAGGAATTGGTGATATTCACTATACTGACCAGACGAAGCGTGCCATCTTGCAGAAAGCGATCGGTTATATCGCTAAGGTTGATACTGCTGTACGGCTGAGTTTGCCAAAGGGGGCTCGTACATTTGGACGTGGGGAGTTTATTTTACGAAAAGATGAAATAAGAGGACGACCACGTTCGCATAAATAAATGCCTTTATCGTATAGATAACGGCATTTATGGCTGCAAGTAGAAAAATCAGATGTAACTAATTATGGTAGGAGGGGTAATCCTAGCTCCTTTAAAAATTCGTTATGTTTTTGGGTTGCTAACTTGATCTGACTATCCAGAGAAACCAATTCAGCATAAACTGAATCAAGTTTTATTTCCTCTTCGGCCTCGGCCGTACTCACATAGCGTGAAATATTTAGATTAAAATCATTCCTTTCGATCTCTTCCATGCTAACGCGACGAGCGTAACGCGGCTCTTCCTTGCGGAACTGATAAGTATTAATGATTTTTTCGATGTGCCCAATATCACCATCAACCATTTCATCAGTTCTAAGTAGCTGGTTTTGGCGTTTACCTTTTTCGAAATGTTCAGCGGCATTGATGAACAATACATCGTCTGTCTTTTTGCATTTTTTCAGTACCAGAATACATACTGGAATACCTGTAGAAAAGAACAGATTCGCAGGCAGACCAATTACTGTATCGATATGACCATCCTTAAGCAGCTTCGTGCGGATGCGTTCTTCAGCTCCACCTCTGAAAAGTACTCCATGAGGAAGAATAATCGCCATAACACCATTTTCTTTTAGAAAATGGAAGCCATGCAGAAGAAAGGCGAAATCAGCAGCTGATTTAGGTGCCAGGCCGTGATTTTTAAAACGTACATCATCGGCTAATGTTTTTGTTGGCTCCCAACGGTAGCTGAATGGAGGATTAGCTACCACGGCATCAAATCGGGGTATCTTAGCCGGGTTGGTTTCACGTAACATGTCCCAATCGTTGAGTAAGGTATCCCCGTGGAATATATCAAACTCAGAATCTTTAACCCCGTGCAGTAGCATGTTCATGCGCGCGAGGTTGTAGGTTGTGATATTCTTCTCTTGCCCGTAAATTTTGCCTATACCGTGTGGGCCCATCAGGCGACGCACGTTGAGCAACAGCGAGCCGGAGCCACAGGCCAAGTCGAAAACACTCTCCAGGTGCGAGCGATTGCCAGTAGCTGGTTCCTGACTATCTAATGTAACAATGGCAGATAAGATGTCTGAAATTCGCTGAGGTGTGTAAAACTCCCCTGCTTTCTTACCTGAGCCTGCTGCAAATTGACCAATTAGATATTCGTAAGCATCACCCAACGTGTCGCTGTCCGTAGAGAACTGCTTAAGCCCCTCAGCAAGCTCTTTGATTATCTTACAAAGACGATCATTTCTGTCACCGTATGTTTTGCCAAGTTTTTCTGAGGCCAGGTTAATTTCTGAGAACAACCCACGGAAAACACTGGAAAAAGACTCCTCCTCAATATACTTGAAGCCTGCCTGTAATGTATTAAGCAATTTCACATCTTGGGTTCGCGCCATCTCACTAATGCTGGCCCAAAGATACTGAGGTTCGATTACATAATGCACTTTACGGCGCATCAATTTCTCAAACTCAGGCACATCCTGCTCATTTTGCTCATACCACATTGTCAGTGGAGGATAGCGCTCCCCGTCTTTCTGTTCAGGATAGTCTGGCCCGAGCTCTTTTTGAGCAGCAGCTTCATAATTGTCTGACAGATAACGAAGGAATAAAAAAGCAAGCATATAATCGCGAAAATCATCCGCATTCATAGCACCGCGCAATTGATCGGCTATATTCCAGAGTGTTTTGCCCAGTTTTTGTTTTTCAAACTCAGTCATAGTTTTTCTTCTTCCTCCTCCTCAATCTGTTGAGGAAATAAATCAGGATTAAATGGATAGCGCGTCAGGAAATCATGTAAAATCTTTTTGAAATAAATTTTGTTCTCGTCAAGCATAGGCTGAGGCTCAAACAGCGAATAGTTCCCATGGCTCAGGATGTTGATAAGCCTCGAATGCAAAATTCTTTCAGGATCATCAGCATCTTGTGCAATGCAAGCTGAAAAATTTGAGAAGCCGTGGAAACTAGCTGATTTTTCCAACACTGAGCGCAACATATTGAAATGATGCGTATATAGCTCACCGGATTGCTCTGCCTTGTACAACTCGGTCAGAATCGCAACATGATGAAAGAATGGTGTCGCACCTGTGTAGGCCAGAGAATAACTGTTATCAACCTTGGATCTTGATAAAAAATAGGCAGAGACCTTTTTGGATTTACGAGCATCAAGCTCGTTGTGCATGACATTGAAAAATAGGGGATGATGAGAGGAGATCACCACTTTTAACTGATTATCAGCTTTGTTCAATAGTTGTGCCAGATGACTACCCACTGTGATGGCGTTATGCTCATCCAGTGAAGATATGGGATCATCAATGTAGACATATTTTACCCATCGGTAAGCATCAGCACCATCAAGCGCTAATT
This sequence comes from Pseudomonadota bacterium, assembly GCA_023454395.1. Taxonomy (GTDB): domain Bacteria; phylum Pseudomonadota; class Gammaproteobacteria; order Enterobacterales; family Enterobacteriaceae; genus Proteus; species Proteus appendicitidis. The sequence goes on along the minus strand of JAEYFY010000406.1, from coordinate 10,199 downwards.
GTACGATGGCTAAGAAGAAGCACCAAATAAAGATATTTTCCTCACCTCGTGAGACTTTAATGTTATCAATAATTTGACCTTCTACAGTCCGTGAGAAACGTATCGCCCATTCTTCTGTATCAATACGAAAGTCGAAGTCTGAATAACGCTGCAACAATGGCCGTATACGGTTGTCCATTTCCAGCTCAAACAACCCTTGAAAAAATCGCGAATCCATGTTGAGCAGTAAGCGTCTATCAGCATCACCCTCCAGATCGTTGTTCCAGTGGAACAAATCCTCAGTGAAGGCGTTAAAGTACAACGTATCTCGGGAATCCCCCTGTTTGCCCCTATCCTTAAAGGCCATGGATAGACGGGTCTTACCTGTGCCGTTGTAAGCATAGAGAACAATGGCTTTCTTATTTTCTAATTCGCTACACAAATGCGCCGCCAATGCTTGGAGATCAGCGGAAACTTGAGCTGGGTTCATGTGCGCACCTCATTTAGCTCTGGAAACAATTGCTGCATCAAGCCGGTTTTATATGCTTTGAGTAACTCTATTTTCTGGATTTGAGCAGCAAGCTGTTCATCAACATGTGAAAAACAAGATACTATTCGTCGCTGCTCGTCAAGACAAGGTAGCACTACAACCAACTCTTTTTTAAACGTTGTAGGATTGATGTTGGCTTGGCTAATGCTCGGGCGAGCCAATGCCTTAATTTTTCTTTGGTATTGAGGCGTATTAAGCACCAAATTGCAAAAATCAGGAATGATTTGGCTTTGATCAAGCCGATAGGTGACAATGTAGGACGCTGTAATACAGTCAATATCTTGATCAAAGATAGAAATCTTGCCGACAAGATCAAGACTATTAGTCCGATTCAAAAGGATGTCGCCTCGGCTAAGGCGAATTTTTGAAAATGTGTTGGCATCGAGGTCAATATAAGCCAAGTTTGAAAACTTAAGCTTACCATCAAGCATATTACCCATGCGGAGCACAGGATATTTTCCATTGTCCGATGTAGAATGCGACGTACCATAAAACGAATTTACCACAAGTTTTTCAAAGGGCTTCGTATCCCACTTGCAGCCATTCTGGAATTCTGGAAACCGCAATCGTGGCACTCCTTCGCCGTCACGCGGAAAAAGCTGCTGCATTAGGCCCTTTTTGTGAGCCTTAATGGCATTCAGTTTCTGAATTTCTGCTGTGAGTAAACCATCCAGTGAAGACAAGCAGTCTGCGATTTTTTCTTGTTCTTCAAGCGATGGAACTGGGAGCTCTAGCTTAGAAAACTGCTTGTAGCTAATCATTTTCCCATCGCGAAGCCCCTCAAGATTCTTGGTCATTTGAGCGATAAATCGCTCAGTCTTGAGGTAATACCTAAAGAAATCTTCGGAATGGTCATCTCTCAGTCGAAGAATTACATAAGCAGGACTGCAAATTCCTCGATATCTAGAGAATTCAATTCCACCTTGGAAAGAGCGCAGGCTAATGATGAAATCACCGACATCAACCACCTTATAGCTCTCTAAGCTTTTATCTGTGACTGAGACATGGTAGTCGATCATGTCTCGAGGAATTGCTCCGTATTCTTGTGTTATGGCAAGAACAGGGAGATCGGAGTTATGGTTTTTATTGGAAATTTGATCAAAGATCATATTTCCGAAATCAGTACACCATCCCCCTTCTGCCTGAAATTCAGGAAACCGCAATCGCGGCATCAAAGATTTTTTTTTATTTCCATTCATACAGCTTGTTCCTGAGGTATAGCACCCATTGTCGAGAGCATAGGCGCCCGTTTCTGGATTTGATGGAATTTTGGCCTAACAAGAGCATTGGGTTCCACGAACCAGAATTTGTCGTTTGTGATGGTTTGCGAATTAAAATTTGTACTACTCCATTGCATGCCATTAGCAAGAAATACCGTCATTATTTCCCTTCCTCATAGGCTGATAGTCCTGTAATCTCATGCCCTTGTGCCAGTTTGTGTAGTAAGGGGGTTAATTCCTCCATCAGAGCCAACTCTTTTTTTGTGCGAACCTTCCAACCCAGATTTAGCGGAGCCATCAATTCGGAAAGGCGTTCACCGTCGAAGATACGACGACGCAAAATCTCATCAACAAAAGTCTGTAAGGATTCTGGCTTTAATTCGTGTCGAGAGGCGATGTCAGTGAGTTCTTTCGCTTTCTTCTCTGCCTTAAACTTTTCAAAACCCGTTCGAATTTGTTTTTCGTTTAACGCTTCATTTATTGGCAGGCCACGGATGTACTCAGCAATATCTTCACGCTCATCGATAAATTTGGCATCAGACTGGATCAGGCCAATGAGTTCTTCGCGATTCATGGTGAGTTTGCCTGGTTTCTGCTGAGTCAGATTAGCAATAAGACCCATGATAAAGTCGTAATCAATTACAGCGGAGGCAAAGAGTACAAACTCAAAATCAAGTTGTTGTACCTCTGGAGGTGTAAAGTCTTTATCCTGTTTTTCCTTCAAGCGTTTGGCCGTTTCCAGATACACGCCCTTGAATCCTTGCAATTGATCTGGCGGTACTATGCTCTCAATCTGCTGTTTCTGCTCCTCAGAAAGATCAGTATATTGGTCAAGCTGAGTTTTGAATCTCTGAACATCTTTGAACAGGTTTACGAATTGCGCTCTGGCAACATCACCTTTGAGGTTGGCTACTTCTTTCGGTGCATTAGTCAATCCCTGTGATTGCATAAAATCGGCCAGCTTTTGCGTGGCATTTTGCAGATTATCAATCACTTTAGGCGCAGCATCTACCAGCCATATCTCACGCGGGTTATCTATTTGCTCACCAGAAAAGAGCGTAATGGCTCCTTCTACCGATTTCTGTTGCTGGCGAAAATCGAGAATGTTGCCGTATGGCTTGGTATCGTTGAGAACACGGTTAGTTCGTGAGAATGCCTGAATTAAACCATGGTGTTTGAGATTTTTGTCCACGTACAATGTATTAAGGTATTTGGAGTCAAAACCAGTAAGCAGCATGTCCACTACGATGGTTATGTCAATTTTTTGCGCAGCAGATAAGTCTGTGTTGGGATACTGCTGATCCTTTATACGCTTTTGTATGTCCTGATAGTAAGAATCAAATTCGCTTATGCGATGATTGGTCCTGAAACGGGCATTGTAATCGGCAATGATACGGGTAAGTGCAGCTTTCTTACCTTCAGGATCTTGTTGGTTATCTTCTTTTTCCTGAGGCAGATCTTCCTGTATTTGCTGAACGTCTTTGTTACCTTCAAAAGGTGGGGAAAACACACATGCTATGTTCAGAGCTCGGAATTCAGCATCTTTTTCCGCATTTTGTATCTGAATGCTTGAAAATAACTCAAAATATTCGATGGCGTCGTTGATGCTGGCTGTCGCCAGAACAGCGTTAAATTTGCGTCCGTTGGTAGCAGAATCGTGCTTAGAAAGAATAGTTTCGATAACCTTCGATTTAGCTATCCCTTCACCGGGTTTAGGGGGATTCTTTCCTTCGGGTTTAAAATAGTCTATGTGAAAGCGTAAGACGTTGCTATCTTCAATAGCATGAGTGATGGTGTACTGGTGCAAACACTGATCAAATAAGTCTTTAGTGGTACGTAGGCTGGCTTGCTGACCTTCGACTTGCTGGTAGCTGGCATTCGCTTCAAAGATGGGCGTCCCTGTGAAGCCAAAAAGCTGGGCGTTGGGGAAAAATTCTTTTATAGCCTTGTGATTTTCGCCAAATTGCGAGCGGTGGCATTCATCGAAGATGAACACGATACGGGCGTCTCGCAACGACTCCAAGCGCTCTTTGTAGTTACGTTTATTTGTGCCGTCCAGCGCCAGACCCAACTTCTGGATAGTCGTGACAATAACCTTATCAGCATAGTCGTCGGACAAAAGTCGGCGCACCAGTGTTTCTGTGTTAGTGTTCTCTTCTACGCAGCCTTCCTGAAAACGGTTAAATTCTTCCCGGGTCTGTCGGTCCAAGTCTTTACGATCCACGACGAAAAGGCATTTTTCGATGTCTGGGTTGTCCTTGAGCAAAGTAGATGCTTTGAATGATGTCAGCGTCTTACCTGAACCTGTGGTATGCCAGATGTAGCCGTTTCCACAGTTCTGATGGATACACTCGACGATAGCCTTGACCGCATAGATTTGGTAGGGGCGCATCATCAATAGTTTCTGTTCACTGGCAACCAAAACCATATAACGGCTAATCATCTGCCCCAGTGTACACTTGGCCAAGAACTTATCGGCGAAGCTTTCTAGCAAGGTAATTTTTTTGTTATCTTCACTAGCGAACTGGTAGACCGGTAAAAAGCGTTCATCCGCATTAAAGCTGAAATGTCGCGCATTATTGTTAGCAAAGTACCAGGTATCAGTTCGATTGCTGACGATGAAGAGCTGAATAAAACACAGCAGTGTCTTTCCATAGCCATTGCCAGGATCGATTTTGTAATCAACGATTTGCTGCATAGCTCGGCGTGGACTGACTGACAGCGTTTTAAGCTCGATTTGCACCACTGGTACGCCGTTTATGAGAAGCATCACATCATAGCGGTGATGGCTGTTCTCGGTGTTGATGCGCAACTGGTTCACGACCTCGAAGTCGTTCTTACACCAGTCACGAATGTTAACCAAGCTGTAGTTCAGTGGTGTTCCATCATCACGCTCGAAGCTATTGATATTGCGTAGTGTCTGAGCGGCATTGTATACATCAGGTGTAATAATAGTATCGAGCAAACGCTGGAACTCGCTATCGGTCAGATGCACTCTATTGAGAGCCTCAAACTTCGCCCGGAAATTTTTTTCGAGGGAAGCACGATCACGAATGTCAGGTCGAAGTGTATATTTTAACTCAGCCAGCTTGGCAATAAGGTCTAGCTCAATTTGGTTTTCAGTCGTACTCATTAGCGAATTCCTCACCTCAAATAACTTTGCCTTCGTGCTTTAAGTTGTTGTTTTTTTTTGTTTAATTAAGAATTAAAAAATGCGAGCTACTCGGCAGTGTTATTTTTAGATTGATCCGGTGTTGTTCCATGCATCTTCGCATAATTCACAATCAAAATCTCAATCATTGAAGCGACAGAGCGGCGCTCACGATCAGCAGCCAGGCGAAGAAGTTGTTTAATGTCGGCAGATGTACGTATAGAAAGTGTTTTGTCTTTAAGGCGAGTCATAGGCGGAATCCTCAGTGCCAGGACCTGTAAATGTAATGCATTTTACATTGCAACGCTACTACACTCAATTGGTTCATATTGAATTAATATACTATTATTCTAAATATAATCTGTAATAATTTCAGTTAATTAACAACCAACTTACGGTCGTTCCACATAGATCTGCCGTAAGCTGGGGAGTTTACAAAATGATGACTAACTAAAAGTCATCGGCAGCACGGCTCATCTTCAATCCAAATGCAGACAGTGACTACTCAAGTAAATAAGGTTATAAATCATTTCAAAGGGTTATTAATTTTAGCAAAATCAAACGGGCTTACCCCTTCTCCCGATTAGCGTCCAGATAATCAGCCCACCATTGCACCATCAAACGTCTTTCCTCAATATGCTCTGCCTTATGAATATAAGCGGCCCTTACTGAGTTGCGCTCTTGATGGCTCATTTGCCTTTCTACTGCATCCTTCGACCATAGCCCTGACTCAATCAAAGAACTACATGCCATTGTTCTAAAACCATGCCCACAAACTTCCGTCTTAGTGTCATAGCCCATTACACGTAATGCGTTGTTAACCGTGTTCTCACTCATTGGTTTACCTGTCGCAACTGCGCCAGCCATATCTTGTGCCGGGTTATAATCGATTAAACCACTTTGTACGGCATAACGCATAATGCCAGTCACACGCTGTTGTAAACGTGCAGCCACCTCAAGACATCCAGACATCTCTACGGCTTTAATCGGTTCGAGTAGATCGCGAGTTTTCAATTCGGCTATATTGCGTTTACCAATAGCAGCAAAGATATTGTCTTCAAGGCTCTTTAGGACTCGGTGACTATGGCCTTCTGACCACTTCTTATTCGTTGCATGCCAATCACGTGCAACCTTCTCGAATGTATTAAATTCTTTTTGCTGCTCTTCTTTCACTTCTTTGCGTTTCTCACTGGGATCAAAGCCATTAGCAATTAACTTTCTGGCTGTATCTCTTTTCTCTCTGGCTTCTGCAAGTGAAATATCAGGGTAAACACCCAGTGCCAACATTTTTTGCTTACCGCCAAAGCGATACTGTAAACGCCAATATTTTGATCCGTTGGTATGTACCATCAAGTGCATACCATCACCGTCTGTTAATTTATACGATTTATCCAAAGGCTTGGCAGCCCTGACTTTAGCATCAGTAAGAGCCATGATTTATCTCCTTGCGTTGGTACAAACTATTATCGAATCGAGAGATACCAACATGCTTAAACCAACAACATGCAACAGCAAATACTTGATGTGGGTTGATTTCAGCATAGCGGGGAAAACCAGATGGGAGAGGGAAAGCCTTATAAATCATAAACTTTAGGCATAAAAAAAGACGCTTTTAGCGTCTGATTTTTGGTGCCGAAGGCCGGACTCGAACCGGCACACCCGAAGGCGGTTGATTTTGAATCAACTGCGTCTACCAATTTCGCCACTCCGGCACTGAAGTGTGTCTGGAAAACCTGCCCATTATACTTGCGTGAAGAACCCTCGCAACAATTATTGTTAGTTTTCAGTTTGATTGGCGAAAAAAAGTGCATTTGGGGTTTGTTGCTATCATAAAACACGACCTAGAGGTTACATCACGATATCTATCGTTAATGCTTTAATCATGTTGTATCGATAAATCAATTATCTTGTTTTTCTTGTATCTACGTTTATTTTTTACCTTATTACTACTTTTTTCTTATTTTTTTCTTATCTTATTTCTTTTAAAGATTATATCGTCATTATATAAATTTATTAAAACTAACTTATTTAATCGATATATTTTAATATACATAACGATAAATAAAAAAAGGATCAAAACTTGGGTTAGTGTTTTGATCCGATAGTACTGCTAAACGAGGGCTTTATTTTATTTTAATGACTATAAATTATTTTTGTAGCGTCACTGCCCTTTTCTCCCCTGGTGTGAGGAAGAAGGTAGTTATGTTTTATTAATATAATGTACTTCTTTATCTATACTACATATTATTGATATAACGGATTGACTACTTTACTAAGATACTTCTTACTACTATATAGGAAATTACTATTTAATATAAAGGTACTTATTTACTGCGTTAATGAAGGCACAACTATCTAATATAAAAGTGCTTATTTACTACTTTAACAAAGGTACTGCTATCTAATATCAAGGTACTTATTTACTATTTTAACAAAGGTACTGCTATCTAATATCAAGGTACTTATTTACTACTTTAACGAAGATACTGCTATCTAATATAAAGGTACTTATTTACTGCGTTAATAAAGGCGCAACTATCTAATATAAAGACTGTATTAACGAAGGTACTACTATTTAATATAATGGTGTTGAAACATTACTACTGATATATAACTTATTTATTATTGAGAGGTCATTTTATAATATACCTCTTATTACTTCACTCTATTATTGCTGTGATATCTTTGCTCTGTAACTCTTATATTCTCAGTCATCTCGACTTGATGAAGCTATAATAAATTTAATTTCACAATCCCACAATCATTAAATTATTACAAAATATGATACACACTTATATTCCTTTTACAAACATCCAACAACAAATCCAATTAAAACAAAATAAAGAACAATAAACCACATACATGCAATTCAATAGATTATAACACCATTCATTAACATCTTCTTGATAAACATATCCTAACTTAATAATAAAGAAAAGCTAATAATAAGGTTAAAAATTGGGGTAAATTAAGGAAGATTGTAACTTAACGGTAATACTTCCCTCACTTTTAGAGGAGAAACATAAAGGAAATGTCTTTTTATGATGCAGTTTTTCTTCACTCTCTTTTTCTTAGAGACAATTTGACACATTTAATGCCAACTTTGTGATAACTGGCTCTTGCACTGATAGACATTCTTATTTCTGATAATATAATCAAAATTTAGTTTAAATCTGATTAGAAGGCGGTGTTATGGGCATTGTTGGCTGGATTATAACAGGCATATTTGTTGGTATTATCTTAGGTGCCGTATTAAAAATGATAAAGAAAAAATAGCGCGATAAGAAAGGCACCAAATTAAAACATAAACAATTTTATGTTGATCGCATTCCTTTCACCTCACTGACTTCTGTTGAAAGTAAAAATGAAAAAACATTTTCTAAAATATCTTATGATCCCAGTCGCTTTATTGACATTGAATGCATGTAGCCAGCGTTCATCATTACCACCAGCGACACAACCTTCTATGTTAAATCAACAGAACAGTGTACCTGAATTAACGCAATGGCCTACGGCATTAAGCCCTAATGTAAGCAATGCAAGAACACTGTTTGATAAATATGCCTCACAGATTTATCAAAAGAGTAATCCTCAAGGCATGGTTATTGTCATGATCAATAACTCTCAAACCTTGAATCGTTCTTTTGGGACGACAACACCTGAAAGCCGCAATGCACCATCAATGAACTCACTGATCCGTATCGCTTCTGTCACAAAGCTGATGACCAGTGAAGTGATGTTAAAATTACAAGATGATGGAAAATTATTAGTCACCGATCCACTGCAAAAATACAGCTACTATGGTGTAGATATTCCATTAGTTAGCGCTCAATCCCCTATCCGTCTTTATCATTTAGCGAGTCATACCAGTGGTTTTCCGCGAGAACAACCGGGTGGAAAATGGGGAAGACCTGTTTTTATATGGCCAACACATGGCGACCGCTGGAACTGGTTGAAAAAAGCGACACTGACATCTACCGCAGGCAATCAAGCGGCTTATTCAAACCTAGCTTACGATCTATTAGCAGATGCCTTGGTGAAAGCATCAGGTAAAAGTTATCCTCAACTTTTACAACAATATGTCACTCAGCCCGCAGGCATGACTAATACCACACTGACACCAACGCCAGCGCAATGCCAACGGCTATTAATCGGATATAAACCCAGCCCATGTTCTGACACCATCGCAGCGGCCGGAAGTGGAGGTGTGTACTCAACGCCTGCCGATATGCAACGTTGGATGCAAGGCTTTTTGACTTCTCATAACGCCATGCGCAAGGCAACAGCAAGTAAAGAGCAATCTGTCTACTTTCCTCGTAATCGACTCTCTTCAATAGAAGGGATGGATGTGGCGGGTCGTGCTGATGGCGTGGGTTTAGGCTGGGTTTATATGGCTCCCGCCAATGGTGTTCCGGCAATTTATCAAAAAACAGGTGGCGGCGGTGGGTTTAATACTTATATGGCAACCATCCCTGAATTAAATATCGGTGTATTTGTGGTGATCACCCGTAAACCTAACGGCACTAAATTTAGTGAAGTAACTCAGGGTACTAATGCTCTTGTTCGTGCGCTAGCAAAAGATTTTTATCAGTGATCGCATACTCAATAGCAATAAAAAAGCGCCTAATAAGGCGCTTTTTGTTTTTCTGGCTGAGATTTACTTAGCGATTACGCTTCATCAATAACCATAAACTCAACGTTAGGAAGAGCATTCCCGGTACTAATGCGGCAATCACTGCAGGTATGCCATAAACCAAACTTAATCGTCCTGAAACTTCATTGACGATATAGAATAAGAACCCAAAAGAGATCCCCGTTAAGACTCTTAATCCCATTGGTACAGTACGTAATGGACCAAAAATAAATGACAATGCCATTAACATCATTACCGCAACAGAGATTGGAGCAAAGATTTTTTTCCAGAAATTCAGCTCATAGTTTGCTGACTCTTGCCCACTCTGTTTTAGGTATTTAACGTACTGATAAAGCCCGCTGATCGATAATGCATCCGGATCTAACGCCACAACGCTTAATTTTTCTGGCGTTAGTCGTGTTGGCCATTCAAGTGATACCTGTTTTTTACCTGTGATTTTTTGTGGATCAGTTAAATCTGATTGCTCAACTTGCGTTAGCATCCACGTTTTTTTATTCACATCGTAAATTGCACTTGATGCATAACGTACCGTTTCTAGTTTTCTATCATTATTAAAATCATAGAGTGTGATGCCTTGCATCTCATTTTGGCTCTTTATTCGGTTGATATGAATAAATTGGTTGCCATCTTTAGCCCACATACCAC
>JAEYFY010000263.1 GCA_023454395.1 Pseudomonadota bacterium | reverse complement strand
GGCATTGCTTCTCCTCGTTTAACTGGATAAAAATCGAACGAATACTAGCAAATTACTTTTTTCATAGCTACAAAATATCGCCTCACATTAGGATAACTACGAGTGATTTGTTAAATAAATGTATAAGGTTTACTGGAAAGCCTCGTTTTATAATCTCTTTTTCCCTTTAACAAAAAGTGCTTTTTTTATGTAAACTTAAATTTATCTTATATAAATAGGCGTGACTTAACCCAAATTTAGCAAAAATAAGGGTTTCTAATGTGTCATTTTTGTTTATTATTTAGTCAAATTTTGTTGTTTTTGGTCTAGTTTTATCATCAATTTCGCGTGCTTTTTCTGTTAAATCAGTAAAATCCGCTTCACGCCAATAGCTTTTGGGGCGAGGTAAATCTTCCATATGATTTGTTGGCCAAAGCTGAAATTCTGCTAATTGTTCTAAAATATAACCGGAATAAGCACTAGGTAATGTGAGGTAATGAGGTGACGCTATTTCCTCAAAAGGTAAGACCGGATAGCGTTTATCAGAAATATGATAATCACGCATTAAAACTAAAAATTTATCAGGTACACGTTGCTGACTATCCCACCATTGCCCATCAATCACATCAAACCATTGTTGAGTTAATTGATGAGGCTGAGCCTCTAATTGATAAAGTGCAGAAGGGATAATGCCCTGCATCGATTGATTATATTGCTCAAGGCTGGTGGCGTAACCATTAAGGATCAAGGTGAGTGAAAGACGAGCGCCAATCAAGTTAGAGTAGAGATCTTCGGGTGAAAATGCGGATATCCCTTCTGAAAACCCAGGCACCGAACGAAAACCATACCACTGTGCAATCTCATGCCATATTGCAAGACGATAACCTAATCGAGCAGCAAGATAGGCACTTAAGGTATAACGCTGTGCTTCATTTTTAGGTGGCGTAAAAGCATTAAAGTGTATTTTACGTTGTGCGAGTTCATCACTCAGAGTCAGTGTCCACTCTTGCCCTAAATTAGGATAAATATGACTAAAGAGATAATAAGTATAATCTGCGGTGTCACGAATATGGGCAATATCAAGAAACCCACCTTTATGAGAGTAAACTAAACCCGATTTTTCGCTACCAATCCCTAATACTGCGGCAGTGCCGAGCCAAAAACTGTCGTTATAACGATGACTACCGAGTTCTGAGGCTTCAACAATATTATCAATACGATAAAAAGGAACGGGTATTTCAAATACTTTAACTTTTAAGTCATAGCCAAAAGCACAGCAAGGTCTTAAGCCATTAGGTGCGGTAAGAGGCGGTGGTGTTTGCCAAGCTTGGGCTGCTTCTTCATTAGTGACACTTTCCATATTGGCGTGAATGGAATTAACAGGTGTGACTTGAGTACAACCTGTAATAAATAAGAAGAAGGTCATGGTGTTGATAAAAAGAAAACGCTTGAACATCAAAATGCTTCACCTACTTGAAAATAGAATCCTGTACTTTCTTTACCTATACCAAAATCGAGGCGTACATTCATGCGTGGCTTAAATTCAAATCGATAACCCACACCGACACTGGGTAGCCAATGACCTTGACCTAAATCACGAGCTTGATCACTTAACGTACCACCGCCAATCCAAAGTGCAATGCCGTGACGCCAATCAAGTTTTTGGCGGTACTCTAATTGCGTTGAAAAGACGTGATTATCTTGATATCGCCCTTCGTAATAACCGCGCATCTGGTGCCCATTACTTAACTTAGAAAGTTGGCTCCAAGGCACATCACCTGATGTGAAGCGGGCATAATTATCGAAAGCTAAAACCGCACTGTCACTTAAAGGATAATAGTAGTTATATTGCATTTGTGTCGCATTAAAGCGGTTATTACTGCCTGTATCTGGAGAATAGTGCGTATAACTAATATCAAATGCCTGCCCTTGACTCGCATTAGGTAAAAAATCACGGCTATCGTAAGTAAAGCGGACACTTAACCCGGAGCTTGTGGTGCGTAAGGGTAAATCGCGTTTATCCATATATGTTTTAAAGGGTGTATCTGGGGCTGCGGCTTGTAAGTTTGAATAATCCCAGCCTAATCCGAGATAGGTATTTTGGGTGATTTGACGCAATAACGTCGGTGTTAAGTGTAATTCTTGAGAGCGGTATTCACCAAAATGATCTTTAACACGACCTTCATGATAACCCTTTCCCCAATAATTGGTTGGCACATTGTTTAACGAGCCTGTGAGATAAAAGCGCCAAGTATCATCTGCAAGATAAGTGTAGTTGCTAAAGGTCATCCCAAAAGCGCCCGTTGATGAACCAAAGCCACTTAAAGAGAGTGAAGAAATTTTGCTATCAGGGCGACTATCGGCTTGATAAAGCCCGACAAGGGCAATGCCCACACCAAGCTCTAATTCTGGCGTATAAAAGGGGCCAGGCAATATTCCCCAGTCGATCGTTTTGTTGCGGTCGAAGCTATTTTCTCCCCCTAAGCCAACTAACCATTGGTCTATTTGTTGTCTATCTGGAAAATGTTGTGCTTGTGCTGTGTGTGAAATAAAGAGGCTGGCAAATGCCAGCCCCAAAATAAAAGGGTATTTAACCATTAAAAACGGAACTCACCAGAAACAAAGAAGCTATTACGGTTGTTGAAACCAAGTTCTGTGATCACATTAAAATTACGTGTGACTTCTAAACGCGCACCTACTGTTTGGCTCCATTTATGGGCAAGATGCTGTTCAACATCGAATTTCATGCCAGGATCATCTAATGCTTGGATTAAGCCTGCAAATGCTGGTGGAAGGTTTAACTTATTAATATCCCCTTTAAAACGTTGGGTAATATCTTGGTACATTGCACCTGTCCACACTTGTAATTTAGTATTACCTTGACCAGAAATGAGAGGAGAAAAAACAAATTCATAACCCACACGCGGTGAAATCACTAATGCTTTAATATCACCATCTAAAATATCAAGGTTGGTTTTGGTGTAGTTTAAATCGAAAGTAGCGAAATATTGGTTATATCCTCCCGCCAAAGTAAAACCACCACCATAAGTATCACCTTTAAAATCAAGGTCAAAAGGCATGCCTTCTATAAACGGTAAAGGAATACCACCAAAACTACCGCTATTCAGGGTTGTTTTTGATGTACCTTTAGTTCGACCATATAGCCCATAGACATTCATAAAAGGGAATACCCAGCTATCGAGTTTTAGCATATGGGTTTCACTTTTTTCACGCGTATGACCTGCATCTATTTTTAACGCGTCTGCTGTTTCTGGATTTTTAGGCATGATAAAACCAATTTTATCTACGATGATATCTTGGCGTAGATTCATATAGCTGTAGCTGGCACCGAAAGGCTCTGGTAAATCATAACCACGGGCGCGGGCTTCATCGCCCCAAATAGGTAAAACGCGAGATTGGCTTGCTGGGGTGCGAGTATCTAACGAACCTTCGCTATTTAAGGCAGTACCGCCGGATTGGCTCACACTTAAAGAGAGCAGAGGGCGATCGCTATCAGCATAAGAAAAGCCAGTAGCAAGAAGAGAGGCAGTTAACACCACCTTATTTAAATTGGAAAAGTTCATACATAACCCACAGAAAATGTTTAAAAAGAAAGTAGTAAGTAAAAGAATAGCCAGAAATTTTAATCTTTTTCTTATTAATGGTCACCAGCTATAAGTGCGATATACAGTAAGAGATGCTTATATTTAGCGTTATCATAGGATTATTAAGGGTTTATTAAGGAAAAAACGCGATATTTTCTAAGTTAATCTTAATAAAAGTAGAAGATCTTTTTATAAAGAAGAATGATAACGTTTCTTCTTATTATTCTAATTCTGTAATTTTTCTTTTTATTGACTAAATAAACATCGGAATAAGATATTCGTGTGATAAACAGTTATGATAATGGTCGCTTCAGACGGATTATTTTTAATAAAGGAACGTTATGACCTATCAAGAGCTTTATCAGTACGCTATTTTTATGCTCTCTCGCCGTGATTACGGCACTGTAGAGCTTCAACGTCGCCTAGCGCGAAGAATAAGAGAAAGTGATCGAGAAGCACAAACCGTCACTGATGAAACATGCTTACCTCAAGTGATGGAACATTTATTAGAAAATCATTATCTTGATGATAATCGTACTGTTTATGCTTTCTTTCGCAGTTATTTAAACAAATCTTATGGTCCTTTGCGTATTCGTCAAGAATTACGCGTAAAAGGTTTTCCTGGTGAAATTATTGAACGCCTCTTCGAAGAAGATGAAACTGACTGGTATACCCTTTGCCAAGAGGTTCATGAAAAAAAATTTGGTGGTGGTAAACCCAAAGATTTTAAAGAGAAAGCGAAACACATTCGTTATCTACAATACCGAGGGTTTACCTCTGACACGATTAATGCGCTGTTTTAAGTCATTAACGTAGTGTCATTGCGATATCGGCTAATTTCTTATTATTCTCTTTTTTAAAATAGACTTTTTGATGTAAGAAAATATCAAAAGGAAAAGGAGAACGAATAAACTGCACTTCATCGTTTGTAATGGTTGAAATATAATGAATATTTTCAGGCATAAAGCAGTAACCCGCCCCCTCATCAACGCAGTGCAAAACATCCGCCATTTCTGTTAAACCTAAAGTATGGTATTGATAACCTTGATTTTTTAGCTTACTCAAAATCGTTGAGAATATTGGGTTTTGTAAAGTGCTGTTTCTTTGTATCAAGGTTTCTTTGGCAAAAAATGTTTTGGTATTGGGATATTGTTCAAAGAGCTTCTTATTTACTAATAAGCCGACTTTTTGTGTGCATAAATTGATTGCGTTGATATTTTTTTGTGGATAGTCAAACTCAAGAGAAGAAATCACAAGATCAAACTCTTTATCAAAAAGTTCCTCTTTAATATCATCGATATAACCGTCTTCTAAAGACAGACTGTATTGATTATTTTTTTGTCGGATCTCTAACAATTTTGTTTTTAAATCAGGGTAATAAAGACCATCCAATTTAATGGAGAGTGAGATTTTATCCTCATTTGAGGTCAGTATCTGATTTTCAATTTTTCTAATTTTTTCATAATAGGGATATAAACGTTCATAAAGTGTTTTTCCCGCAGGGGTAAGATCCATGCCGCTTTTGGAGCGTTTAATTAGAGACTTACCAATTTGGTTTTCGAGTTCATTAATACCGTGGCGCAGTGCAGATGGGGTAACATTGATTTGTTCCGCTGCTTTTACTAGGCTTTGACAAGTCGCAACGGCAAAGAACTGATTTATTTTTCGTGAGAAAAACATGCAGACGTTCTCCATATTTATTTGTATATATATTTAAAATGAATAATCCTCTTGAATGAAATTTTTATATTGATATTTATCAATAATTATTTTAGCGCGACTAAAAATAAAAAAAGCATAACGAATAATTTAAAAAATAACATTACCGACTAATATTGATAATAAATCAGAATGTTTTTGATAAAAATAAAATCAAATGATTGATTGTATTATGCTGCCATATTTTGTTTGTTATTTACATCTCTTTTCTTGTTTTTTTTTCTTATTTAGAATCGCATTTAGCCGACAAAGAATAAAAAAACTCAATAACAGGTTATAAAAAATTCAATTTTCAATTTTTATTTTCTTGATATTTTAATTTTCGAGATGAAACGACGATTCCATTCTCTTAATTTTAAATTAACTTATATTAGGAAAATATTTAATGAAAAACATTAATACACTTTTAACGAAAATGAACTCTTCTACTTCAGAAGTGATTACATTAAAAGAATTAGCACCATTGTCACTTCATGAAATTCGTGCATTAAGCGAAGAGAAATTAAGTTGGCATGAGGCAAAAATATTATATACACACGCACAAGAAGCAACAAAAATTAATAAGCTTAATGAAGCTCATTATTTAGCACGTAATAACCCACAAGTGCAAAATGCCGTGACGTTAGGTGTTCAACAACAATCCGCACAAAGCCGTGCATTAGGTGATTGGCTCCCAAATCGAGACAACCATTATGTTGATTCTAAATCGGTTGCTTCTATGTTTTCACCGGCTGGTTATTTAACCGAGCTTTATCGTGAAGCAAAAGCCTTAGATGCAGAAAATTCAATTTATCACTTAGATAAACGTCGCCCTGATTTAGCGCAATTAGTGTTATCTCAAGATAATATGGATAAAGAAGTTTCTACCCTCTCTTTATCAAATCAAATTTTAACCACAGCATTGCAGAGTAAATTAGGTAGTGGTAAAGATCTATTTCAAGAGCTAGCAACAACCCGCGTAATGGGTGAAAATCCTTATCATCGACCTTATGAAACTATTCGAAAAACATTATTATTACGTGATGGCTTGGTTGATAAATTGGTAAAAGCTAAAGATCATCTAGATATTTTAGATACAGAATGGATCTCAACGATTAGTTCATCTATCTCTCCTGAATTATATGCTATTTTAACAGAAGTAATCTCTGACGATAAAATTGATGAGCTAGTAGAGAAAAACTTCGGAAATAAGGATATCAGTTTAAAAAATAATTTAAAATTCCTATCAGAATATTATTCTATTGCAGAAGAAGAAATATCACTCTTACTTAATACACTTAAATTAAATGATGAGTTATCTTCAAAAGATATGTTGATCTTAAATAAGATTATTCGCTTGCATAAAGCAACGGGGATCTCTTTTGATAATCTAATTATTTTAATTAAAACAAAAAATAATAATAATAATATTGATTCTGAGGTTATCCGTTCTATTCTTCATGTGCAATATATTATGGAGAAATACAATATTAATGTTGAGCAATCTATAGTACTTAATGGTGCTAATATTAATCAATACACATTAAATAACTCTTCATCGCTATTTGATGTTTTATTTAATTCCCCTCCATTAGGTGAAAATAAATTTATTGCAGATAATAAAGCACTTGATTTTAATTCATCATCTCCAGATGACATTATGCGTATTAATACCTTAAAACGCGCATTTCATGTCGATGATATTGGCATTGTTGCTATGTGGAAATTAGCTTTTGGCAAGTCAACTGAATTTACTTGTTCTATAGAAAATATATCACTTTTATATCGAGTGTATTTATTAGCAACGGTACATGATCTAGATATTTATTCTCTTTCTTTATTACTTGATATGTTACCTGAGCCTTTCAATAAACCTATTAATAAACAATCTTTATCAGATGATGCAGGTAATTTAATTTATACAATAGATAATTATTGCAAGTTTATTAAAGAGTATAAATTGAGTATTTCAGAGCTATATTTAATGACAGCGAAGAAATATGATTTGTCTTATACAAATGAAATGAAAAACATTATTGAAGAGCTAATGAATGTTAAGTTTTCTGATGATAATGAATTAACTGAACGGGAAATTATTCCGTGCTATTTGCCTATACTAGGTTATCATTTATCCTTTCCTTCTTTAAGTGTTGCCAATGCTGTATGGAAATATCTCGATAGTAATGGGACATTAAACTTATCTATTGATGATTTTAAAAACTTGGTAAACAAGGATGATAAAACATTGGATGACAAAAATAACCTTGTTACTTATATACAAATGTTGTGTCAAATAATTTCTATATTTACTAAGTTAGGATTAAATGAAAACGAAATATATATATTGGGAGAAAAACGTTTACTTAATTATAAATCTGTCCTTCCTAATATCGAATCAATAAAAGATATATCTGAATTCCATCGTTTCTATTTAGATAAAATAAATAATAAAGATGAGCTAATTAACCTTTTTAGAGGTTATGGAACGGTTTCAATTTTATCAAAGGCATATGGAGTCTCTGATGCGGTAATTGAGCAAATTATCTCTTTATTAAAACTGGGTGATGAAATTAAATTTGATAATATCAAAGAAATCTCTAGCTATATTGATATGGTTAAAACATTTAATATCACACCAAATAATTTTAGTCTATTAACTCAATTAAAATTTTCTACAAGCGAGAATAAAGAAGAAAACTACTTAAATTGGGATAGAATTAGTAAATTTTTACAAAGTGGGTTAAATGCTAAACAAGTTACTTTGCTAAAAGATAAAATGGATGAAAAAGAAAGTGTTGTATTCAGTGCGTTTTATATTCATCAATTTAGTGAATTAAACTTATTAAATAGCGATGATATTTATAATTATTTATTAATTGACAATAAAGTTTCATCTGAAATAAAAACCACAAAGATAGAGCAAGCTATTGCAAGCATACAGTTATATATTAATGAATTTTTATCGTTGAATGAAAAAAACACTAATACACCTGTTGCTTCTCGTCAATTTTTCAGAGATTGGGATAAATACAATAAGCGTTATAGCACTTGGAGTGGTATCTCTTTATTAGCATATTATCCTGAAAACTATGTTGATCCTACAGTACGTATTGGTCAAACTAAAATGATGGATACGTTATTACAGACGATCAGTCAAAATAGTATTAATAGTGATACTATTGATGATGCATTTAAAACATATTTAACGTCTTTTGAGCAAATTGCTAATTTAGAAGTGATTAGTGGTTATCATGATGGTGTGACATTAAAAGAGGGATACACTTATTTTATTGGTTGTAATGCGTCAGAAAAAGCCAGTTATTATTGGCGTAGTGCGGATCATAGTAAAATCAAAAAAGGCGTCATGGCAGCAAATGCTTGGACAGAGTGGACTAAAATTGAGAATGGTGCTAACCCTTACAATAATTTAATTCGTCCTGTTATTTTTAATAATCGATTATATGTTGCTTGGATTGAACAGAAAGAAATTGAAAATAAAGAGCCTGAAAATAAAGAAAAAAATACATCTACAGCAATTTCTAAGCAGACAAGCTATAGTTTGAATTTATCACATATCCGTTATGATGGTACTTGGAGCACATCTGTTAATTTCCAATTGTCTGATAATATTATGGATAATAAAAAAGGTAATTTTCATTTAAGCTACGACCAAGAAATTGATAAATTATATTTTTTAACTTATATCACCAGTGATAGTTATAAAGATGAAAATAAGGAGTATCAAGTTTATTCTATTAATAATGAAATGGTATTTTTTAATATCTCAGACTCAAATAAGGAACATGCAAAAAACATTTATATTAATGTGAAGTCTGAATTTGATATAGCTGGTGAAGAACTTACTAAGAATATTAATAATAGTTTTTTATTAAGAGGTGAATTAGCTTACTCAATATCTCATGATCCTATCGATGATATAAAAACAACTGATTCTCAAAATGTTTCTCTCTCAGGAAGTCTAATTAATGGCGTAAATGTAGAGTCTAAAAATGAAACATTATCTTGTTATCTTTCTGCTTTTATTAACTGTAATATCGATTATGGGCATCTTGCTCCCGCACCTATTAAAGACATTTTTAAAAGTTTATTAAAAGATGGCGCTGTATTAGAGGATATTGTTTATACTTCAGGCAGTATTGGTAAGTTGACAACCTTTTCTTATAATGAAACAACGGATTATAGTTATTATTTGGGTTTTGATATTAAACTAAATACAGTTTACTTTTTTATTTATGACAATGCTAAAGGCGCGGTAATTAAAGGTTCAGATATTAATAATGGAGGAGATTATAACGTAGAGCTGTCGTTCTTCACTAAACAGTCAAATGGGTTATTAAGATACACCTCGAAAAATAATGTTGCCTTTACGCTTTCTAATGAATTAGGAAATTTCTTGTTACAAGATTATCTAAATAAAGAAAAACCAAGATTTCATTTTTATATTTCAGGGGGAATAACGAGTCAATTGCTTATGGGAGCATATGGGAAACAAATATCTTACCCATTAACTATTAATAAGTTAAATAAAGTTTCCTATAGCGATAAAGAAATAGTTAATGATATTAAGATAACATTATCTTCTAGCCCAGATCACCAAGTGACCTACTCTCTTGAACAATGGTCTAACGCGAATACTTCTTTAATTGAAGGTAGTAACAGCTTTAATAGTAAAAATAAAGAGCTTAAGCTTGATGTGCCTCAGAGTGAATTTAATGACAATGGTGAGTTTATATTAACTGTAAATGTAACAGCGGTTAATAAAAACCAAAAAGTTATTTCTGAAAGTCAATGTTGCTTTAAAGTCAGTGAATTAGAACATATAAATGAGAGTGTTATTAGCCTAAAAACAAATAAAAAGTATGCTCAATATATTTCAATGACAGTAGAAAATGAACTTGTGTTAGTGCGTTTAAATACATTATTTGCACGCCAATTAGTCAAACGTGCGAATAACGGAATTGATGCTATTTTAACGTTAAGTTCTCAGAGACTGCCAGAACCTGCTTTGGAAAAAGGCGCTGATGTACCGATGGATTTTAATGGTGCTAATGCTCTCTACTTTTGGGAACTGTTCTATTATACCCCGATGATGTTAGCCAATGTGATGTTAGAAGGGCAAAATTACGATGAAGCTAGCCGTTGGCTGCGTTATGTATTTAATCCAAATGGTTATATTGATAGCGATACTTATTCTCATCGTGTTTGGAATTCACAGCCATTATTAGCCGATACAGCTTGGGACAAGGATCAACTGGATTCAACTGATCCTGATGCAGTCGCGCAAACTGATCCTATGCATTATAAATTGGCTACCTTTATGAAGTGCCTTGATATTTTTGTGGCGCGGGGCGACAGCGCTTATCGCCTATTGGAGCGTGATACTTTAAATGAAGCTAAAATGTGGTATATGCAGGCGCTGAAATTATTGGGCGATGAAACTGAGTTATTAGGCAATAACGTTTGGTCAGCACCTAAATTAACCGATGCGGCATCAAAAACAGAACAGCCAACACGCGCTATCAATGAAGAAAGCGAAGAAGCGGCATCACCGCGGACAGCAAATTCATTAACATCGCTGTTTTTGCCACAAATTAATGAGAAGTTAGCGCAATATCACAATACGTTAAAAGCGCGTTTATTTAATTTACGTCACAATTTATCGATTGATGGGCAACCACTGTCGTTGCCAATGTATGCAACGCCAGTAGATCCTAAAATGTTGCAAAATACAGCAGTGAATCAATCACAAGAGAACGGTGTATTGCCAAAAGTGATGGTTCCCGTTCAGCGTTTCCCTACTATTTTGACCAGTGCAAAATCGGCAGTAAGTGAATTAATGCAGTTTGGTAACTCATTATTTAGCATAACTGAACGTCAAGATGCTCAAGCATTAGCTGAATTATTTGCCACACAAGGTAGCGAAATTATTCTGCAAAATATTAAATATCAGCAGAAAGCTCTGGAAGAATTTGAATATAGCAAAAAAGCATTACAGGATTTGCGTTTAGGTACTAAAAAACGCCTTGATTATTATAGCAAATTATATAATCAGAATATTAGTACGGCAGAGCAACAAGCGATGGATCTCTATTTAAGTTCTTCTGTGCTCAATACCGCCAGCCAAGGGTTAAATATGGCTGCCGCTGCTGCAGATCTTATACCCAATATTTATGGTATGGCTGTTGGTGGCTCTCGTCTAGGCGCTATCTTTAATGCTACATCGATTGGTCTACAATTGTCTGGCTCTGCAACCCGTATTGCGGCAGATCGATTAAGTCAATCAGAGGCTTATCGTCGTCGTCGTGAAGAGTGGGCTTCATTACGTGATTCAGCACAATCTGAATTAGATCAGTTTGATGCTCAACTTGCTGCATTAGCCGTTCGTCAGCAAGCCATGAGTCTGCAATTAGATAGTGTGAAATTACAGCAACAACAAACGCAAGAGCATTTAACCTTCTTACAAAATAAATTTACCAATAAAGCGCTGTATAACTGGCTGCGCGGTAAATTAATGGCGATTTATAAGCCTTTCTACGATTTGACGGTATCTCGTTGTCGTATGGCAGAATGGGCTTATCAGTATGATTTAGGTGAAACACAAACCTTTATTCGCCCTGGTGCATGGCAAGGTAATTATTCTGGTTTGATGGCAGGTGAAAGCTTAATGCATAACCTGACTCAAATGGAAAACAGCTACCTTGAGAAAGATAAACGTGTATTGGAAATCACCAAAATTGTGTCGCTGGGTGATGTGTATCAAGGTTTAGGTAGTAATAAATTTGGTTTTGAGCAAGTTGCTGATGTGATTAATAAATCGAAAACTCAGCTAGGTACGGCAGAAAATGGTATTACGCTGAAAAACGGTCAATTACAGGCTTCGATTAAGCTCTCTGATTTAGCGATAGAGAAAGATTATCCTGCGGAATTAGGTCAATTACGCCGTGTTAAACAAATTAGTGTGACATTACCCGCATTAACCGGTGCTTATCAGAATATCCGAGCAGTACTGAGTTACGGCGGTAGTGCAGTGAAACCTCGAGGCTGTAGTGCAATTGCGATTTCTCATGGCATGAATGACAGTGGTCAGTTCCAACTGAATTTCAATGATGATCGTTATCTGCCATTTGAAGGTTTACCAGTGAATGACACCAGTACACTGACTTTAAGCTTCCCTGATGCGACAGATAAGCAAAAAGAGATGTTACTGACACTGAGCGATATCATTCTCCACATTAATTACACCATTCGTTAATTATCCAAATCTTAATTAATTACAGGCTCCTTAGGGAGCCTGTCAGGAGTTCTACATGCAAAATTTAGAGAAATTGACCTTTGACGCGCCAAATTTACCCAAAGGGGGCGGTGCAGTCACAGGATTAACCGGCAATATGGGCGCTGTTGGCCCTGATGGCGCAGCTACTTTTAACTTGCCGTTGCCCATTAGCCAAGGCCGGGGTTATGCGCCATCTTTAGGCTTAACGTATCAAAATCAAGCCGGTAATGGCGCGTTTGGCTTTGGCTGGTCTGTGGGTGTGATGTCGATTCGTCGTCGTACCTCAAAAGGTGTGCCAACTTATACTCAATTAGATGAGTTTATTGGTGCTGATGGCGAAGTTATTGTGCCGATGATGAATAAAAAAGGTGAAGTTGAAGCAACACATCACAATGAATTATTAGGCGTAAAATTAGCCCATCAATATCAAGTGATCGCTTATCGCGCTCGTATTGAAAAAAGCTTTAGTCGTTTCGAATATTGGTCACTCAATGACAGCAAAGCACCAGCGAATACACCAACCCAATTTTGGGTAATGTATAGCGCAAATGGGGATGCACATTTATTCGGTTATGAAACCACAGCACAGATTGTAGATAGTCAAAACAGTGCGCATATCGCTCAATGGAACCTAAATGCGTCAGTTTCAGCAACCGGTGAACAAATTGAATATCACTATCGCCCTGAAGATGAACAAGGTTGTGATAAACAAGAAATTCAATCACATACCAATGCCAATACACAACGCTATTTAGACAAAGTGTATTACGGTAATTCTATCGGTGAGCGTGCTTTTTCTTGTGTCAAAACCGATAACACATTACCTAATAATGCGTTATTTACACTGGTATTTGATTACGGTGAGCGTAGCAGTGCATTAGCCACCTATCCACAGTGGCAGAGCGATTCAACATGGGCATTGCGTAAAGACTGTTTTTCACTTTTCCATTACGGTTTTGAAGTTCGTACGCGTCGTTTATGTCGCCAAGTGCTGATGTATCACCGTATTGAAAGTTTAGAAAAACAAACACCGCTAGCAGAAACGCCAGAATTAGTTGCCAGATTAACGCTCACTTATGATGAGTCAGCATCAGGGGCTGTTTTAGTTTCAGCACAACAATCAGCGTTTAATGATAATAAAGACACTCAATCGTTAGTGACATTACCGCCAGTAAAATTTGATTGGCAAAGGGTCGGTGCGACTCAACAAGCACAGTGGCAATCACTTGATGAACTTGCGTCATTTACGCCACAACAACCTTATCAATATGTCGATCTATTTGGCGAAGGGCTTGCGGGGGTACTTTATCAAGATAGCGGTGCTTGGTGGTATCGCGCACCGATTAGAAAAGAAGATAAGCAAAATCCTAATGCCATAACATGGGATAACGCGAAAAAGCTTCCTGTTATTCCGTCATTGCGAAATTCAGCCATGCTGACCGACGTGACGGGTGATGGAAAACTGGAATGGTTAGTTACCCAAGGTGATGTGAATGGTTATTACACTCAAGATGAAACCAATGCAGAAAATTGGCTGAATTTTGTGCCACTTGATGCAATCCCTGTGGAGTATTTTCACCCGAGAGCTGAAATCACTTCATTAACAGGCAGTGGTTTTGCTGATTTAGCTTTAATTGGTCCTCGTAGTATTCGTTTTTATGCAGGCTCTGCGCAAGGCTGGAAAAAAAGCAAAGAGGTGATGCAAACAGAAGGGGTGACGTTGCCGATTAAAAACGTTAATCGACGTACCTTAGTGGCATTTAGTGACGTGTTGGGTTCAGGTCAACAACATCTAATTAAAGTGGATTATCAAGGTGTAACCTGTTGGGTGCATTTAGGTGAGGGTAAATTTAGTTCACCTATTACTATTCCTGGTTTCTCTGCGGATCGTCTCAAATTTAATCCTAATCAGCTCTATTTAGCGGATTTAGATGGTAGTGGCACAACGGATATTATTTACGCCCAATCGACCCATTTAGAGGTTTATTTTAACCAAAGTGGCAATCAATTTGTGCGTGGTGATGATATCGCATTACCTAAAAATATGCGTTTTGATAGCCATTGCCTGCTACAAGTTGCCGATGTGCAAGGTCTTGGTGTTGCCAGTATTTTACTGACTAAATCATATCCTGTACCGCAACATTGGGTGCTGTCTTTGCAAAATCAAAAACCATGGTTATTAACGTCCATTAATAACAATATGGGGCTTATTCAGAATTTGCATTACCGCAGTTCAGCGCAATATTGGTTAGATGAGAAATCAACTCGCCAACAACAGAGCAAAGGCAAAGCGGTTAGCCACTTACCTTTCGCATTACATACGCTGTGGAAAATCGACACAGTGGATGAAATTACCCAAAGCCAGTTAACACAAACGTTTAATTATCGCCATGGTGTTTGGGATGGTAAAGAGAAAGAGTTTCGTGGTTTTGGTTGTGTAGAAGCCACCAATGCAGAATCCTTTAAAAGCGAAGAAAATACCACGGATAAAACACCAAGTGCGTTAACGCGTCAGTGGTTTTTAACGGGTAAATCTGTGGTTGATGCCGAGTTTTATAATGAGTTTTGGCAAGGCGACAGTGCGGCATTTCCTCACTTCTTACCACGTTTTACCCAAGGTGCAGGAAGCCGAGAAAAGATCTGCGACGACTCACTACATCAACAATATACGTATTGGCTTGAGCGTGGGCTACAAGGTCAGTTACTCAGAAAAGAAGTCTATGGTTTAGACAATACCGTTGTATCTGATGTGCCTTATGCCGTTACGGAACAACGCCCACAAGTGCGTTTAATTGAAACACAAGGGCGCTCACCAGTGGTGATGCCTTCAGTGGTGGAAAGTCGTACATACCATTATGAACGTATTGCCGCTGATCCGTCTTGTCATCAACAAATCATATTAGAGCAAGATGCTTATGGTGTTGTGACCAAAGCGGTTGCAATTGATTATCCAAGACGCGCTAAAGGTGCAAAAAATCCTTATCAGCATTATGAAAGCTTGCCTGAAACGTTATGGGCATCCAGTTATGACGAACAGCAACAAAGCTTACGCTTAAGCTTATCGCGTCAAACATATCATCATATTAATCACCCTGAAAAACAGGTTTACCAACTGGGTATTACTAACGCAAGTCGTCAGGATATTTGGACATATGGAGCAGAAAAGCAGCCTAAGAATGGCTTGAATGTAGAAGCCTTACTAGCAACTGACAGTTTGTTGGCACAAAAAGCAGCATCGGTATTTGTAGGGCAACAACAACTAGCTTATTTGGATGCTGAAGGCAAAGTGACATTAACTGAGCCTGATTTTCCAATCCGTTTAGCGTATAGCGAAACCGCGGAATTAGATGAGGAAACCGCAAAAGCTATTTCACAGCCTTATCCAGATTTAAAACTGGATGAAGTAATGAAAAATGCGGGTTATCAGCAAAAAGATTACTTATTTGCAGACACATCAGAAAAAGGCAAAAAACTGTGGGTAAAACTGTTATTAGGCGTTAAAGCCTATGGCTCATTAGCTCAGTTTTATAAGCCACTGGTGTACAAAAAAACGACACTCTCTTGTGACTATAAGCTGTTATGGGATAAGCAATTTTGTGTATTAATGGGGAAAGAGTCCCCTTTGAGCGTACAAGATTTCCATCTTACTTATGATTGGCGTTTTTTATCTCCTAATTCGATTATTGATGAAAACCATAATGTTCACCAAGTTACTTTTGATGGTTTTGGTCGTGTTACCACAACACGCTTTTCAGGTACCGAAAATGGTCAACAAAGTGGTTATAGCGATAAAAGCTTCACTATGCCGACAACCGTAGAAGATGCTTTAGCATTGACTTCGGCACTGCCTATCGCCATGGGTTTTGTGTATGTAACAGACAGTTGGATGTCAGCATCCTCAAAAATGCCACCTCATGCGCTGCAAATCATGACCGACCGTTATGACAGAGACTCACAACAGCAAATTCGCCAACAAATCACTTTTAGCGATGGTTTTGGTCGCTTATTGCAAACGTCCGTCAGAGTTGAAGCGGGCGAGTCCTTTTTGTGTAGTGAAAAAGGTGGATTAATGGTTGATCGTACGCAACAGGCACAACAAAAAAGTACCACAACACGTTGGGCAATTTCAGGTGAAACAGAATATGACAACAAAGGAAATGTAAAGCGTGTTTATCAGCCTTATTTTCTTAATGACTGGCGTTATATTTCGGAGAGTTCATCTCAACCCAATCGTTTTGCGGATACCCATTATTACGATGCATTAGGTCGCTTATATCGAGTGAATACCGCAAAGAACTATCAGCGTAATACGATAGTGACACCGTGGTTTGTGGCTCAGGAAGATGAAAATGACACCCTAGTGTAGGTGATTTATTTTGCGGATAAATGGGGGCTACCGTTTTATCCGCTTTATTTAGGAATTTTATTATGCTGGTAGCAATCACATCTGAAAGCGATGCGCTGGCTTGGATGATTATCGGTGGATTTTCAGCCTGGGGAGGTATCGTGAGGTATTTAATGGAAATTAGACAAAAACAAATTAAGTGGTCTTGGTGTGGCATTGGTAGCCAGATCGTGATTTCAGTGTTTACAGGATTATTAGGCGGATTATTAAGTTTTGAAAGTGGTGCAAGTCGCTATATGTCTTACATGATTGCAGGGCTTTTTGGATCAATGGGAAGCACAACATTGATTTGGCTATGGAATCGTATTTTTGGCATGAACAATCTTAAGGAGCCTAAATGAATACCTATACATTAAGTCAACGTAGTCAAAATAATTTAAACGACGTACATCAAGATTTAGTACGTATTGTTTATCTGGCACTGACATTCAGTGAATATGATTTTGTGGTGATTGAAGGAGTGCGTTCATTGATTCGACAAAAAGAGTTGATGAAAGAAGGTAAAAGCAAAACCCTCAATAGCCGACATTTAACGGGTCATGCCGTGGATATTGTCCCGTTAGTGAATGGTGTTATTCCTTGGCAAGATTGGTCAGCGTTTGAATCAGTATCAAAAGCGATGAAGAAAGCCGCTTATCAATTAGGTATTTCAATTAATTGGGGCGGAGATTGGGTGTCGTTTCGTGATGGACCTCATTACGAATTATGTCGCGGAGCATATCCATGAATATGAGTGCTTTTTTACGTTTAGGTATTAAAGGCGGGATAGCGATCATGATTGTTGTTGCTTTATTAGTACTTCGCTATCAATACAACCAAATTAATCGACTTTCAGAGCAAAACAGTCAGCTTGAATATCAACAACGCACATTGCAATCACAATTAATTCAATGGCACGAGCAAGCAGAAAAAGTCTCTGAAACACTCACGCACCAACAAGAGGAACAACGTTATTTAGAGGAAGAAAATCATGCTATACGTCAAGAGTTACGGCAACTTTTGGCTCAAGCGCCTTGTGCTAATGAGCCTGTGCCTAATGCTGTTATCCAGCTGCAACAAAGCACCCTCAACCGTCGTGGAAGCGCCCAATAAGTTTGTACCCACACACTTGCTACAGCCGTGTTCTGCACCATTTTTTAATGTGCAAGTGTGGGGGGATTATCCCGATTATGTGGCGCGGTTATTGTTGATATTAGAGAAATGTAATACCGATAAAAAAGCGATCGCAGAAATATTAGCAGCCCAAAGTCAGCAAGTCAGCTCAGTGCTTACGAGCTAATTTATAAAAGAAAGCAAATTAAGGAATTAAAAAGATGTTAAACCAACAATTACACACAAGAACGCCAACCGTGGTGGTGCTTGATAATCGCGGATCAACAATCCGTGAAATTAATTATTGCCGTCATCCTGACACAATTAATAAAACCGATGAGCGTATTACGCGTCACCATTATCATGCGCGCGGTTATTTAGAACGCAGTATTGATGCAAGATTGTATAAAACACAACAATCAGACTCAACTATTCAAGCGAATATTCAGCAAGTGGTGAGTTTAGGCGGATTATTGTCTGCAACTAAAAGTGTAGATCGTGGTAATAGTGTCAATATCAGTGATATTGAAAATAGAAAAGTGATGGATATTAATGGGTTGGGGCTAGTGACGGAATATCACTATACAAAGCCAGAGTTTGTTTCACAACTTATGGCGATTATGGAGTCTTCCCCGACGTCCAAACAGATATTAAAAGAGCGCTTTACTTGGGGTGGGGCTGATAATAAAAATATTGCCAATAACTCCGTCGGTAAATGTACCCATCATGACTTTCTTGCTGGAAGAACGGAATATGGTGCTTATGCCTTAACAGGGCAACATTTAATTGAATTACGGTTTATCACGGCGAATACCGTTAAAACACCCGCACATTCTCAATATCAAACACGCAATATTTATGATGCTACAGGTCAGTTATTAAAACAAATTGATGCTGCAGGGCATGAGCGTGAATGGAAATACGATAGAGCGGGTTTTTTAAACCAAAGTAGTGTGCAATTACAAAACGATAAAAAACAACTCGTGATTAAAGCGATCGATTACTCGGCAGCAGGGCAAAAATTACGTGTAGAGCACGGTAATGGAATAGTGACAACCTATGAGTATGAGGCTGAAACTCAGCGCTTGCTGCATGTCAAAACCCAGCGTCCTCAAGGGCATGTTTTGGGTGCGAAGATAATGCAAGATCTGCGTTATGAGTACGATCCGGTTGGCAATATTATCTGTCTGAAAAATGATGCGGAAGCGACTCGCTACTGGCGTAATCAGAAAGTTGTGCCTGAAAATCGTTATGTGTATGACTCTTTGTATCAATTAGTGAGTGCCACAGGGCGTGAATCAGCCAATCAAAAAACACCCGCTTCAATGCAATCTCAACAAATTACTACGCGAGTGAAAGATGCACAAAGTTATACCAATTATACGCGTTTATATGTTTATGATCGTGGGGGTAATTTAACGCAAATTCGCCATAACTCTGCTATTGCACAACAGAGTTTCACCCAAAATATCAGTGTCTCCAATAAAACCAATCGGGCATTACTTGA
Organism: Pseudomonadota bacterium; assembly: GCA_023454395.1. Taxonomy (GTDB): domain Bacteria; phylum Pseudomonadota; class Gammaproteobacteria; order Enterobacterales; family Enterobacteriaceae; genus Proteus; species Proteus appendicitidis. The sequence goes on along the minus strand of JAEYFY010000263.1, from coordinate 10,217 downwards.
AACACAACAAGTGGCTATCGAACAGATTGATCAGCAATTTGATGCTTTAGGTAATCAGAAATATTTATCAACGGGCGATGCATTACAGTGGGATCTTCGCGGTACATTGGCACAAGTGAATAAGAGAGGGAATTCAGAACACTATGTTTATGCAAGCGCATCTCAACGATTAATAAAACAACAGGTACAGAGATTATCCGGACGGCAGATTATCACGGAAACTCACTATTTACCGAATTTAGAAATATGGCAATCAACGGAAGGGGGGCATCTTACCGAACATCGAGAGGTGGTTGATATAACAGGAAATGTAAGAGCCTTATGCTGGAAAGTGGGCTTCCCAAAAGGGATTAAGAATAACCAACTGCGTTATAGCTATGATGACGGTATTGGCAACAGCGGATTAGAAACCGATGGTCAAGGGCAATTAGTCAGTTATGAAGAGTATTACCCTTATGGGGGTACCGCGATTTGGTTTAGCCAAAATGCAGTAGAAGCCAATTACAAAACTATTCGTTATTCAGGCAAAGAAAAAGACGCTACGGGGCTTTATTACTACGGTTATCGTTATTATCAGCCGTGGATTGGTCGCTGGTTAAGTGCCGATCCGGCAGGTACGGTGGATGGGCTGAATTTATACCGCATGGTGCGTAATAATCCAGTGACATTGCGTGATCCTGATGGGCGAATGCCTAGTAGCAGCTTTTCTCTTTTCTTTTCATCAGATGATACGAAACTACAAAAGGGATCTATTACTCCTCTACGAAATCGTGGATTATTTGTGGGGAGTAATAACGAGAGTGCTGAGGCGACATTGCCATTCGTCATTAATCGATTTGATTCGGTTGAGCATAATCCCGCAGTAAGAGAGTACAGTCCGCAATTATTACAAGAAGGAGGTAATTTTTACAATGCTGTTCATATTTTCTATGGCTCTAAGGTTACGTCCAACGAATACGGTTCTGGAACAATAGGAACTTATTGGGGGCATAAAACACTTTCTGATAATCTTACCGCCATTAAAGTTATGAGTGGTATGTCTGGCAGTGTAGGTATTAGCATTCGGTTGAATGATATTAAGGAGGGGAAACCATTAGTGATCACTTCAGGAGCTTTGAGTGGCTGTACAATGCTATACGCTGTAGATAAAGAGAAATTCTATGCGTTACATACTGGACAAAGACCTGGTGATAATAACTGGAAAACGGGGATTCAGGGAGTGAAAACAGCACAAACCAGCCTTAATGCCTTATCAGGTAAGAATTTATCGGTATCAGGGGATCACAATAATGACTTGATTGGTACATTAAGTGAGTTTGAAAATTCGGCAATAACTTATCTTGGGAAACAAGGCACGAAGATCGATCATGTCCAAGAAAATGTCGCTGCATTTGATTATAATCTTGAAGCTAAATTGCCTAGTTTCTCCGGCAGGGCTGGTTATAGTTATGCTCTATTGGCCAAGGATTCAGGAAAAGTAAATGTGAAAGTATTGTCGGAAGATGTGACTATCGATATGAAGACGAACAAAATTAGTGTTCTTAACTCAATGAAAACTCGTTTACATTAATACATCGCAATTACAGAATGACATCAATTACGACTGTATATTGCTATATTGTAATCACGTTAAAACATATCCCAAAATATACAACCCAGAGAGACAGTATTTCTGTCTTATTTGGGTTGTTTTTATTTTATATCGATGATTTTATTTCTTTTAATAAAATATAAAAAGTAATAAAAATAATTTAATTTATTATTTTTATTATTGATAGTCATTTAATAAATATTAAATAACAGTGTTAGTTCCGTTTTAATATTAAATTAAATCGCGATATTGCTCACAGTTCTTAATAAATGGATATTCAATTATCTATTTTCGACTAATATCTAATGTGATTGATGCAATCATTATATTTAAAAATATTTATTAATAATTATTGAGGATTTATTATGAAGAAAAATAAACTTATGGTATTTACTGCAACATTATTATTATCATCAGCTAGTTTTATTTCAACAGCATCAGAGGATGTTACATTAAAACATGGCTATATTGATAAACCACCAAGCCGTGCAGTGTTATGTAGAACTACAATTCCTAATAGTAATAATATAAAATTTAATAAAAATTGTGGTCCTGTAGAATATGAGCCTCAATCAGTTGAAGGACCTCAAGGCTTTCCAGAAAGTGGACCTGAAAATGGTAAAATTGCCAGTGGTGGAAATGAAGCATTTTCTGCATTAAATGAGCAGAGTGCTGATCGCTGGCATAAAGTCGCAATGAAAAGTGGAGAAAACACCTTTAAATGGACATTAACTGCGAGACACAGTACCGCATCATGGCGGTTTTTTATTACTAAACAAAATTGGGATGTAAATAAACCGCTTACCCGAGATGATTTCGATTTAAAGCCTTTTTGCCAGAGATTTGATAATGGTAAAATACCCACGGCAACAGTAGAATTAAATTGTAATATACCAGAACGTTCAGGTTATCAGGTTATTTTAGGGGTTTGGGATATTGCGGATACGAAAAATGCTTTTTATCAAGTGATTGATGCTGAATTTAAAGAATAATCAATTTAATTTAATGCAAATAATTATTTAATATCAATAGTAGTATTGTTTTTAATACTGTTTATTTTAAAGTATAAATAAATTCTTAATCTAAATTTAAAATTTAGATGAGAGATTATATTTTGTATTAAATAAAAAATATAACTATTTATTATCGTTATTTAATTAATGGCGCCTTGATATAGGCGCTATTTTCATTAAATCGACTAGAAATCCACCGCTCACAATGTTATTTTCTATGTTATATCTATAATTATTTAGCTTAAACCAACATCATTGAGGTGCGATTATGGAAATCTATTTAGATACAGCGGATATTGAAGAAGTTAGAAAACTCTCTCAAGTTCTTCCTATTGCGGGTGTGACTACCAATCCTTCCATTATTGCTAAATCTGCACAAAATATTGAAACCCTATTACCTGAATTAAAAGCTGCCATGGGGGGTAAAGGTCGTATATTTGCACAGGTCATTGCCAATGATGTCGATACGATGATTGAAGAAGCCTTACGTATTGGTAATATCGCAGATAATACGGTAATTAAAATACCCGTTACTGAAGCGGGTTTAGTCGCCATTAAACAATTAAAACAGAAAAATATGCTGGTATTAGGCACGGCAATTTATAGTGTTTCTCAAGGATTAATGGCAGCATTAGCAGGCGCTGATTATATTGCCCCTTATGTTCATCGTATGGATAGACAAGGTTCTGATGGAGTCAGAGTAGTAAAAGAGTTACAAACGCTGATTACCATGCATAATTTACCCACAAAAATCCTAGCTGCGAGCTTTAAAACACCACGCCAAGTGGTTGATTGTTTATTAGCCGGGGCTTCGTCGGTGACATTACCGATAGAGCTTGCTTACTCAATTATCCGTTCACCAGTAGTGGATGATGCAGTAAATAGATTTGCTGACGATTGGCAAACTGCATTTGATCGTCGTTTTTTATAATCAAATTAATAATATAAGATTAAGTGCTATATCGCTATATACCGCAATATGGCACTTTATTTATCAATTTCGGTATATGTCGATATTTATCTTCACTTTTACTAATGTATTAATAACTAGGTTAATATAGCTTAAAATAAACGAATATTGATTTACATCTAATAATAAGCCACCTTTCTGGCAATCTAAATTTAGATCTATTACTATAATGTTAGTCTATAAATGGATTATTAATACAATCTATTCTGTTTTTTGTTTTGTTGTTAAAAATGGCTTTTATATCAATAAATTATTGTTAGTTACTTAAAGTGTTTTTTATATTTTAATATTTTATTAATTTTTTGTTTTTTACTCGGTTTAATTGTTATTACTTTGGATTTAATAACAAAATAATAAATTGTGACGGGCGTGTTAATTAAAGAGTTTGGTTGTTAAAAATAAACTAATATTATATTGATGGGGTAGTTAACTTACCTAATTAACAGGGAAAACCGATACTCCGCGGTGCAATGATAATTAACATATTCAGTTATTATCTTTATTTAGCGATAAATAAAACTTTATTTGTGATACTGGAGTAAATATGTGTGAAGAATACATGAATAAGCCACTCTATCTGTCCATTGCTGATTGGGTTCAAGAGCAAGAACGCTGGGTAAGCGCAAAAGAGATTGCGAAGAAATTCGATATCCCTCAATGCAATGCGATTAATATCGTCTCTTACATTCTTTCTGATGTAAAAGAAATTGAATGTGAAACAAAAAGCGTGCCTAACCAGCTTGAAGGTAGAGGCTGTCAATGCCAACGCATGATCAAAGTGAGTCATATTGATCCTCAGCTTTATTCTCGCATAAAAGGTCATGTTCAAGGCAAAAGCAGTCAAAGCTCACCTGAAAAATTAGCAACGATGATCCCTCATGGATTAAATCACGAGCAAAAATGGCAATGGATGTTGTCAAAATCGCAACGTCGCTAACCTGAGAAATTGCGTTTTACTCAAATCGAATAAATACGACAGGCGTTAATGACGCCTGTCGCCATCTGTGACTAACCTTTTGGCTTAACGTCTGTTGTGCCACGTAAACGTGGGCGATTAAGTTCGGGCGCTGTTAACGGTGTTGTTTCTACCAAGCTTTTGCGACAGCGTACCGCTAAATCTTGGTATTCACGGGTGTTCATCCGTTTCCACTCCATATCTTGATCGGTAATATCACGCACATGTTTTGCAGGGCTTCCTATTAACATTTGTCGCGGTTGTCCTTGAAAGCCCGCTTTTACAAAGCTCATGGCGGCAACAATACTTTCCTCACCAATGACGGCACCATCCATAATTACGCTATTCATGCCAACTAAGCTGTCACGCCCGATAATACAACTGTGAAGGATCGCTCCATGCCCAATATGTCCGTTTTCTCTCACAATGGTGTCCATATCGGTATAACCGTGCATGATACAGCCGTCTTGAAGGTTTGCGCCTGCTTCAACAATTAAGCGACCATAGTCACCTCTTAGTGAGGCTAAAGGGCCGATATAAACGCCAGCGCCAATAATCACATCACCAATTAGTACAGCAGATGGATGAATATAAGCTGTTGGATGAACCACAGGAACAAGACCTTCAAATGCGTAGATACTCATCAGTTTTCCTCTTTGTTGTATTATCGAGCCGTATTCTCGAAATACGGGATAATTACCGTCCTTTCCATTCAGGTGTGCGCTTTTCAGCAAAGGCTAGAGGTCCTTCTGTAGCATCTTCTGAATGTAAAACACTTGGGTAATGTTTTAATACGCCACTGCGCATTAATTTGTAGCCCTCTTCAATAGAAAGCTCGCTAGTGGCACGATAAATCTCTTTTAAAGCCGCCACAGCCAGTGGAGCGCTATTCGCGATTTGATCGGCAAGTTCGCGTGCGCTATCCATTAATTCAGCAGAACTGACAACGCGGTTAGCAATACCCCAACGTAGTGCCTCATCAGCATTCATACGACGACCTGTCATCAGCATTTCGTTGACGATAGCGGGCGGTAAACGTTTAGGTAAACGAAGAACGCCACCGCTATCAGGGACAATGCCTAATTGTGCTTCAGGTAAAGCAAAAGAAGCATTGTCTGAACAAATCATCATGTCGGCAGCGAGTGCTAATTCAAAGCCACCACCAAAAGCATAGCCGTTAACGGCGGCAATGACAGGTTTATCAAGATCAAATAATTCAGTTAAACCTGCAAAACCACCCGCACCAAAGTCTGCATCAGGGGCTTCGCCTTCTGCCGCGGCTTTTAAATCCCAACCCGCGGAGAAAAAGCGTTCGCCCGCGCCCGTAATAATGGCAACGCGTAAGTTGGGATCATCACGAAAACGCAGAAAGACTTCACCCATTTCATGACTGGTTTTTGCATCAATAGCGTTTGCTTTTGGTCTATCTAATACAATTTCAAGTACTGAACCACGCGTTGTTAGGTGTAATGATTGGCTCATGTTGTATTCCTTTTCGTCATCAAAAATAAGCATTTATGATTGAGGTTATTAATTTGTGGCTAAACCGACCTATGGCTTATTTCAAATGCTTTTTAATCACTTTTCCTGAGCAATTACGTGGCAAACCCTCTTTAAACTCAACCGCTGAGGGAACTTTAAATTTCGCCATATTTTGCTCACAGAAATGGAAGAATTCTTCTTCACTCAAGGTTTCACCTTCAACGAGCACCACAAACGCTTTAATGGCTTCATCACGAATATCATCAGGCACACCAATAACCGCCACATCTTGAATTTTAGGATGTGAACTAATGATGTTTTCAATCTCAACGCAAGAGACGTTTTCGCCTCCGCGTTTGATCATATTGCAACTGCGATCAACGAAATAGAAAAAACCTTCATCGTCTCGGTAACCATAATCACCAGTATGTAACCAACCTTCAGGCTCTAATGCTTTTGCTGTTGCATCCGGTCGGTTGTAATACTCTTTGAATAAGGTTTTTCCGGGTTTGCCTTTTACGCAAATCTCACCCACAACGCCATTAGGAACTTCGTTGTTTTGTTTGTCTCTGATTTGAGCTTGATAGCAAAAACCGGGTCTACCAATTGACGGCCAGCGGCGTTTATCGCCTGGTCTGTCACCAATTAAACCCACGATAGTTTCTGTCATGCCGTAAGAGGTGAGTAATCGCACATTAAAGCGTTCGATAAAGGCGTCTTTCTCTTCATCTGCGAGATTGAGATAGAACATCACTTCGCGTAATTTGTGTTGCTTTTCTTCTGATGAAACGGGCTGTGCCATTAAGGTTCTCATCATCATTGGAATACATTCAGTGACCGTCGCTTGGTACTTGAGAATTTGCTTCCAGAAGGCTCTGGCACTGTATTTTTCTAACAAGACAAAAGTCGCACCCACAGAAAATGCAGCCAGTGATGCGGTACATTGGCAATCAATATGAAATGCAGGCATAACAGTAAGATAAATATCATCTTCGCGTAATGCGTTTTGCCATGATGAGTAATAACCCGCAAAGCGTAAGTTATAGTGTGTGATAACCACACCTTTAGGTTGCGATGTGGTACCAGAGGTGAAAAGAATTTCAGCAGTGTCATCCACACTTAATGGTGTGTGATGATTAAGCGTAACAGGATGTTTGGCTTTTTCTTTTAAAAAGTCGATAACGCCTTTTTCAGCAGAGATAGTGTTTTCAGAAATTAAAAATAGCTGTGCTAAAGGGTTTTGTTCATCCTGCAACATAGGTTGGTAAATCGGATAGAAATTATCGCGAGTAACGACGTAATGGGCTTGGCAGTGATTGATTATCCATGCGCTTTCTTCGTACATAAAGCGCGCATTAATAGGCACCATCACAGCACCTATTTTTGCCAACCCAAACCAGCAAAAGAAAAATTCAGGGCAGTTATCAAGATGTAAGGCAACATGGTCGCCTTTTTTTATGCCACCAGCATGGAAAAGATTTGCGGTTCTGTTTATCTCTTCATTTAATTCACAGTAGCTAAATTGTCTCATTTGTCCTTGTGCGGATTCAAAAATTAGCGCTGTTTTTGTGCCATAAACCTCTGCCAAATCATCCCACATTTGACGTAAGTTTTGTTTGCCAATCACATCCATTAAACTGTTATCCCATACTTTTGCCGTGAATTCAGACACGATTTTAGAGGCGTGCTATGCCTGAATTTTACGGTGTTACTTTACGATTTTAGCCAGCCCTTTATCGACCAGCCCCCTGATTTGTTCGTCGCTATAACCGATGTTTTTCAAGATAGCGTCAGTGTCCATGCCGTGAGATGGCATGCCACGCCAGATTTTTCCCGGATTATTTTTGAATTTCGGCATTACATTTGGCCCTTTGCAGGTTTCGCCATTCATGGTTTGCCATTGGGTAATTGATTCGCGTGCGACATATTGCGGATTGTCTTCAAGCTCCGGAATAGTCAGCACTTTGGCGCTAGCAATATTGAGTTCTGATAGGCGTTTTAGTACATCAGTGATTGGTTGTTTTGCTAACCATTCATCGAGTTTGTCTTCAAATAATTGACCATGAGGGCAATTAATACGGTGAATAAGTTGAGTGCCTTCTGGTACTTCTGGAGTACCTAAAAGATGCGCAAGACCAATATCTTTGAAAATTTCTTCAATTTGCGTAATGCCAACAACTTCCATCACGATAAAGCCATCTTGGCAACGGTAAAGACCACAGCCTGCGTAATACGGATCTTTCCCTTTGGTCATACGAGGGCAGATTTCGCCACCATTGAAATAATCCATCATGAAGTATTGCCCCATACGCAACATGACTTCATACATCGCAATATCAATACTTTCGCCTTTGCCTGTTTGTTGAACTTTATACAGTGCCGCTAACGCAGAAGTGGTTGCTGTCATTCCTGAGAAATAATCTGCGGTATAAGGGAACGCCGGCATTGGCTGATCTTTGTCACCGTTTTGGATCAAGTAGCCACTAAAGGCTTGGGCAATCGTGTTATAAGCCGGTAAGTTGGTGTATTGCGGATCGCCATATTGGCCAAAGCCAGATAAATGGGCGATAACCAATTTAGGGTTATGTTCCCATAACACTTCATCGGTAATACCACGACGTGCAAAGGCAGGACCTTTACTGGCTTCAATAAAGATATCGGTGGTTTCCATTAATTTTAGGAATGCATCACGACCTTCATCTTTAAAAATATTGAGTGAAAGAGCATGTAAATTACGACGAGAAAGTTGAGGGTAGTGAGGTTGAACGCGAATGGTGTCAGCCCATGCAACGTTTTCAATCCAAATTACTTCAGCTCCCCATTCTGCGAACATTTGTCCTGCGAATGGCCCTGCAATTTCAATTCCTGAAAACACAACACGAACCCCTGAAAGGGGGCCAAATTGTGGCATTGGTAAATGTTCTGTCATAGCGTCACCTCGTAAGTGGTCTGAGTGAAAACTCTCTCACCTGTAGATGAGAGAGCTATTCGTGATTAATTAGCGATATTGTTTAAGTACTGAGCGTCCTAATGTCAGGATCTGCATTTCGTCAGAACCCCCAGATACACGGTCAACACGAAGGTCACGCCAGAAACGAGAAATACGGTGCTCGCCAGCAATACCGACACCACCAAGCACTTGCATTGCACTATCAACCACTTCAAACGCCGCATTTGCACAGAAGTATTTACACATTGCTGCATCACCGGAAGTGATTAAGTTGTTGTCACTCTTCCATGCAGTTTCATATAACATGTTGCGCATTGAATTGAGTTTGATCGCCATATGAGCGAATTTTTCTTGAATTAATTGGAAACGACCAATTGCTTCACCAAATTGAACGCGTTGATTGGCATAACGCGCGGCATCTTCAAAGGCACACATCGCTGTGCCGTAGTTAGTGAGTGCCACTAAGAAACGTTCATGGTCGAACTCTTCTTTAACACGGTTAAAGCCGTTGCCTTCACGACCAAACATGTCTTTTTCTTCAAGCTCTACGTTATCAAACGTGATTTCACAGCAGCTATCCATGCGTAAACCCAGTTTTTCTAACTTGTTGACTTTGATGCCCGGCTTACTCATATCCACAAACCATTCCGTAAAGACGGGTTTGTCAGGTGATGCTGCATCACGGCTCATCACAACAACATAAGGGGTGTATGCACTACTGGTGATAAAGCATTTGCTACCATTAAGGTAAACTTTGCCATCTTTACGGGTATAAGTCGTTTGTAAGCTACCTACATCTGAACCCGCGCCTGGCTCTGTAATTGCAGAGTTCCACATCTGTTTACCCGTACCGCGGAACGCCATAATTTTATCGATTTGCTCTTGTGTGCCTTCACGTAATACGGTGTTAAAACCACCCGGTAATTGATAAAGCACATAAGTTGGCGCACCTAAACGACCTAACTCCATCCAAATAGCGGCAACAGTGACAAAACCTGCATTTAATCCACCGTGCTCTTCAGGAATAAGCAGATTGTCTATTTCCATATCCGCTAAGGCTTTGACAAAACGCTCTGGGTATTTACTTTCGCGATCACACTCGGCGAAATAAGCTTCCCAGTTTTCACTGGCCATTAATTCGCGGACACCGTCAACAAACAGTTCCTGCTCATCATTCAATCTAAAATCCATGTTAATAACCTCTTAATATGTCATTCTTTGCGTATAGCGGATCAGTCTTTCCAATGTACTTTGGC
>JAEYFY010000256.1 GCA_023454395.1 Pseudomonadota bacterium | reverse complement strand
TTGATAACCGTGAGCGTCGTTTACTGCGCAATATCGAACGTACAATGAAGATGACTATTCCTGAAGTAGAACTGCCAAATGCAGAGCTTATCAGCCAACGTCGTCAGGAAAAATTTGCACAGCAAATCGCTCAACAATTAGAAACAAGCAACCTTGACCAATATCGCGCTCTGTTACCAAAACTTGCTCCACAAGGTGAAGAAGCGTTAGATATGGAAACACTGGCTGCGGTATTACTGAAAATGGCTCAAGGTGAGCGTGCGCTTATCCTGCCACCAGATCCAGTTCGTCGCCCTCGTCGCGAATTTAACGATCGTGACGATCGTCGTGGTGATGATCGCCGCCGCGGTGATAACGATCGTGAGCGTTCTCCTCGTCGTGAACGTCGTGATGCTGGCGAAATGGATTTATACCGTATCGAAGTGGGTCGTGATGATGGTGTTGAAGTACGTCATATCGTTGGTGCGATTGCTAACGAAGGCGATATCAGCAGCCGTTACATTGGTAATATCAAACTGTATGGTTCTCACTCAACCATCGAATTACCAAAAGGTATGCCAACAGATTTATTAAGCCATTTCACGCGTACGCGTATTATGAACAAACCACTGAATATGCAATTAGTGGGTGATGCTCAATCTCAGCCTTTCCGTGAGCGTCGTAATAACAGCCGTCGTGATGGTCAGCCACAAGGTGGCCGCCGTTTTAACAATGGTGATCAACCACAACGTCGTGGTAATAACGACCGCGGTGGTGAGCGTAGCAACGATCGTGGTGGCGAGCGCGGTAACTTCCGTGGCCGTAACAACGAAGGTACACCTCGTCGTCGTAGCAGCTCTCATAACCAATAAGAGTTGGTAATTAACTTAATTTTAAATTGAGTTGATGATAAAAAATAAAAACCAGTCAATGAAAGTTGGCTGGTTTTTTTTATCTCTATTTCTAAACCAAACTACAATAGCCTTGCAATTGATAGAGATAAACTTTAAAAAAAATCAATTCCATACATTAAAAATTCAATATAACATATTGATAATAAGCTATTTTTTCATTTAATTACAATAATATGCCAAAAATTTGGCTTTAATTAGATAATGAAGTAATAATTAATAGGAAGGGCGAAAATCAATGTAATAACCTTAGTTAAGAGGAAAGGGTGATGTCTAAAAATTTAACAATTATTGGTGGTGGTGTGATTGGTAGGGCTTGGGCTATTCGTTTTTTACAAGGTGGATGGAATGTCACTATTACTGATACTCAAGATTTAAGCCAAATGCTACATGATGAATTTAATGGAAAGGTTAAATTTACAACAGATCTAAAAAAAGCGGTACTTAATGCGGATTATGTTCAAGAAAATGGTCCTGAACGTCTATCAATAAAACAAGAAATATTCAAGACAATCGCGGAAACCGCACCATCACATGCTATTTTTGCATCATCAAGCTCAAGTATTATGGCGTCAAAAATTGCAGAAGGTAATCCTGCCGCAGATCGTATTTTGATTGGGCATCCGTTTAATCCAGCGAATATTATGCCATTAGTGGAGGTGGTTCCTAGCCCAGACACTAGCGATAATTCTATCAATAAAGCCATGGAGATTTACACGGCTCTTGGATATGAGCCTGTTTTAATTCGAAAAGAGATTGGTGGTTTTGTTGGTAATCGATTACAAATAGCTTTTTTGAACGAGTGTCGTTATTTAGTTGAACAAGGTGTTATTACAGTTGGTGATTTAGATAAACTGGTATTAAATTCTTTAGGGCTTCGCTGGTCTACGGTTGGTCCATTTGAAGCACAACATCTTGGTGGTGGGCCTGAAGGTATTCGACACCTTTTTGAAGGTGTAGGTGCAGGGTTAGATATAAAATTGGGAACTCCTGATCCTAAAAAGCAAAGCGATATTATTGCTGAAGTAGAGAAAACCTATGGCACAGGTGAACAAAATTGGAAAGAAAGATCAGAACATCGAGATAAATTAGCATTAGAAATCATAAATTTACGCAAAGAAAAATAATGTTTATATTCTATAAAATAGAATAAAGGCAATAATAGTCAATAAGAATGATGTTGATTTTAGATTTTTAGTCTGTTATTAACTTTTCCTTTTTCAGGAAAAGTTAATAACTATTTATTTTAAATGCCGTACTAATTAGTCTGCATCTTTTCCTTTATATTTATTATAAAAATCATCACCACAAACAACTTTTATAAAATCACTGCTTCCGGTAAAGATAGATAATGGTCTGCTTTTATCAATATAAAGGAAATTCTTTTTGTCTTTATCTTCTGATTTTATCTGGCCATCGATAACTCTTGCTGAATCATAATTAACACAATAGCCTACAGTATTATTTTTACTTGTATCTTTTACAGTAACAATTTTATTGTAAGTAAATTTATAACCCTGATTTTCTTTCTCTAATTCTTGTTTTGATTTTTCTGTAACAGTAAATGCAGAGCCAACATGGTTTATTGCATTGACATACTCTGAATCCATTTTATCTTGTACAAATTTTTGGTCTGATGAATTGGCGGCTTCGTATTTAATGCCGTTCTTTTTAAGATTAGCGCCATAATCATTCCATTCATCAACCTCAGATGAATATGAGCTAAGATTGGTAACTATTTTAGTGAATTTTTCAAAGGAGTTTTCAGATCCTGAATTACAGCCAGATAAAACTAAGGCTGCGATACCAATCAAAAATATATTCTTTTTCATTTTTCCACCTATATTACAAAATATTTTAATTTAACTCTAAAAACAAATTCTCTTAAAAATACGATTAAGGTAACTTTTATATTTTATACTAAATAATGCATTTAAAAGATAAATTAAGATTAATCACTATAATAGGTATTAACGTTGTTAGTCATACCAGATTATATAGAATAATTAAGTACATTTACTTGTTTTTGTGTTTTTTTATTAACACTAAATAATCAAATTGAAAGATATGATAATAAAAAAATAAAGATCAATAATGGGTGAAAATAACCCTAGCCTATCTGTTTATTAATTAATTCAATGAGTTCTGCATCTATAAGAAGATGTTGTTTTTCACTAATAGCTATTTTCTTATATTTCCCATTAAACCCACTCATAATAACTTCATGAAATAAGCGATTTTCAACCATGGATAATCCACCTTCTGTTTGTTCCAAAGGATGGATAACGACATCTCTTTTTCTATAAAAAAATGAATATGGATTAATACCTAGCTCTTTGAGCGCAAAGGAAAGCGCTTCAATAGCTTGATAAAAATCACCAATTAACATGCGACTATGAGAAAAGTTACGTTCTACTGATACTTCTTTTAGTGTGTGAATATCGCGGATTTCAATGCGATTTTTATAAACTTTAATATAAATAGGTTCCATCCTATTATTCTCCTTTATAATAAATTAGCTTAAACCAATCGCTTCTTTTAATGGTTTTAAATATCGACGGCTGACAGGGATTTGGCTGTTATTGTGTAAGATTAACTCTGCTTGCCCATTATCACCAAAAACAATCTCATTAACATAATCCATATTAACTAAATATTGACGATGACAACGGACTAGTTGTGTCCGCGTTTCTAATGTACGTAGTGTTAATTCTGTAAAACCTTCTTGGCCTTGATTATTGGTTACATAAACACCGCTGAGCCTTGATGTGGCAAATATTGCCTCATCAATGGGCATTAACCAAATACGGCTATGACCGGTACAAGGAATACACTTTAAACGCTCTTCTGGTGGGGATAATAAATCAATATTCTGTTTATTACCTTGGCGTAAACGGTTTAATGTTTTAGTCAGGCGCTCTTGCTCTAAAGGTTTGAGTAGATAATCAAAGGCGTGCTCTTCAAAGGCCTGAATTGCATATTCTTCAAATGCAGTTAAAAAGACGATATAAGGGCGATGTTCAGGATCTAGCATTGTGACCATTTCAAGCCCTGTAATGCGTGGCATTTGAATATCCAGAAAGACAACATCGGGCTTTTTACGGTGTATCTCTCCTATGGCTTCAATGGCATTACTGCATTCACCAACAATATGAATATCTTTTTCGACTTCAAGTAAACAACGTAAATTTTCACGAGCTAACGGCTCATCATCAACGATTAATATATTCATTGTTATACAGTGTTATCCATACTTTTCTCTAGAGGTAAGCAAATTTTTACCTTTGTATATTCATCAGCTTGGCATTCCACTAAAACACCATAAAGTTCGCCATAGCGTAATTTTAATCGCTTATCCACCAGCCTCATTCCTAACCCTAATTCATGTGAAGAGCATTGAGGTTGATAAAGCCCCGCATTGTCACTGATTTCAATAATGATTAAATGATGCTCTTGGTGCGCTCTAATTGTAATCTTTCCTGTATCTAATAACTGTGACGTTCCATGTTTAATTGCATTTTCGACCATTGGTTGTAGTGAAAAAGCAGGTAGGCGAGCATTAGCTAGGCTTTCAGGAATTTGAATATCAATTTGTAAACGTTCCTGAAAACGGGCTTTTTCGATTTGCAAATATGCATTCACATGCTCAATCTCATCACTTAATGTCACAACAGCTTCAGGTCTTTTTAAGTTTTTACGAAAGAAAGCAGAGAGAAATTGCACTAATTGTTTTGCTTGTTCGCTATCACGTCGAATAACCGCTTGTAGTGTATTTAATGCATTAAAAAGAAAGTGAGGATTCACTTGCGCATGGAGAAGTTTAATCTCTGATTCTAAAAGAGATTGTTTATTTCGCTCGTATTGCCCAGCCAGAATTTGTGCAGATAATAGACTGGCAATCCCTTCACCTAAGGTTCGGTTAATCGAACTAAATAGACGATTTTTAGCCTCATAAAGTTTTATTGTGCCAATGACTTGGTTATTTTCGCCTCTTAATGGAATAACTAAGGTTGAGCCAAGTTTGCAATGGGGTGAAAGCGTACAACGGTAAGGTGTTTCATTGCCATCAGCATAAACAACTTCATTATTATTGATGGCTTGCTTGGATTGTTCTGATGATATAGGTGTACCCGGCAAATGATGATCAGCACCAATACCAATAAAGGCGAGGAGTTTCTCTCTGTCTGTAATGGCAACAGCACTGACTCTTAATTCTTGATAAATGACTTTTGCTACACGAGTGCTATTATCTTGATTAAATCCTTTACGCAAAATACCTTCGGTACAAACGGCAATTTTTAATGCTTGAGTTGAGAATGCGCTGGTATATTTTTCAAATATTGCCCGTCTATCTTGTAATATTCGAATAAACATCGCCGCACCAACGGTATTTGCGACAATCATTGGCGCTGCAATATCTTTTACTAAGGAAAGCGCTTCATTAAATGGGCGAGCTAATAATAAGATGATGCTCATCTGTATTATTTCAGCAAAGAAGGTAACGGCAGCAGCGGTCCATGGATTAAATATACGGTGCATTTGCCCGTGCTTGACGTAATAACGGTGAACTAATCCGCCAATTAATCCCTCTACAATAGTAGACACCATACAGCTAAATGCAGTCATGCCACCAAGTGAATAGCGGTGTAGACCTCCTGTAAAACCAACGAGAAAACCGACGTAAGGACCACCTAGTAATCCACCTAATACCGAACCAATGGCGCGTGTATTGGCAATAGAATCATTAATATGTAGCCCAAAATAGGTGCCCATAATACAAAAAATAGAGAAAATGACGTAGCACATCAACTTATGCGGAAGTTTTATCGTGACCTGTAAAAGCGGCGTAAATAAAGGTGTTTTGCTTAAAAACCAAGCAATAATTAAATAAACGCACATTTGCTGTAATAACAGCAAAATAAGATCAAATTCGTACATAAGTATTGAGTACCGTTCTCTTTTTTATCTGATAAATATAAAAATACCAGATAAAACAGGGCTATTAATGAGGCGATAAAGTTTGATATAAGAATAACTTAATCGCACTTTCAAAGAAAATATTCCTTTGCGTCAGTGATCTGGCGCACAAAATTCTTAAAGAAATTCTGAGTTATTGTGTAATATAACTCTGTCAGTGAGTGTTCTACTTCACTATTAAGGTCTAATCGTTATATG